>NZ_JBDNLG010000051.1:0-20158 GCF_047718355.1 Ethanoligenens sp. | reverse complement strand
GGTTCATAGTTCTTCTATCAATCAAAATAAAGAGAAAAATACGTATCTATGGCGACGAAGGGGACAGTATTTATGAGAAAAGGGACTGCACAGACAAAAACAATTCGGTTTTGTTTCAAAAAGCCACTTGCTGTATTGGCGGCGGCCGCGACTCTATTGGTTACGCAATTGCCAGCTTTGGCGGACGGCACCGGCGTGCCGGTAATGACTGGTTATACTGTGACTACCAATCACAGCAGCGATCTCATCCAGCACAGTACCGACAGCAACGGCAACGTGATTCCGATGACGGACAATCAGTACATGAACATCGATGTGACATTCAACAAGCCTATTCAGGCTACACCCGATGCCGCAAGTGACCTTGCCATCACATTGAGTGGCAGCACTTCCGGCAGTTATATCAACCCAGCTGCTCCGGACGATTCAAGCCAAAATATAACCGATCCTTTTTCCAAGCATGTTACCGCGACCGCCAGCGGAAATATCTTACACATCGTATTCTATTACGGTTTTGCGCAATATATGGGTGGACTGACGATCAAACCCGCGGCGGCTAACGGCACCGTCACCAAAATCACAGGAACCGACGGTACCCCCGTGCAGTGGAGCAATATCTCCTGCTTGGTACCAAACGGTATCAAGCTTTCCACGGTGGACCAGACACCGGCCAACCCGGCAGCGGGCGTAACCGCCAGTGTGACTAAGCAGGTTATCAATCCCCAGAGCGCCACTCGCGGTGCGGTATGGTACGTCTTTTTGAAAAACGGCCAGCCGGTGGGAAGCTTCAGTCCCACCAGCGGCAGCTTTGCCGCGCATTACCATATGTATCTGACCCTTGACGCAAAGACCTATGCATCTTATTTTCCGAGTGGTTTCAAAACCAAGTACGGCAGCCAGTATACGTTGACAGCCACCGGCGACACCATCACCGTCACCTCTAACAAGAACGCCGATGGTACCATAGCCGATGCGGCAGGTGATGTGCTGGATGTGCTGGTCTATGCCTATCCGCGTGACCGTGATACGGGAGCTGACAAGACCGGTTTGAGCACCGCTATTTCTAAAGCCTCTGCATTTGGCGCCGCAAATTACACCGCCGCGTCTTATGCCGCAGTGAAAAAGCAGCTTGCTATCGCTTCTTCCATGAACAGCAGCATCTACTATTTGCAGCCGGAAATCGACGCACAGGTCAGCACGCTGAACACAGCGGTATCCAATCTGGTAACGGTTGCACAACAGCAGGCCGTTGATGACTTTATTGCCAGCGTGGCCACTTTGCCCGCGAATGTGTCTTTGCAAGACGCCGCAATGGTTTCGGGCCTCGCGGACACCTATGCCAAATTTACCGATGCACAAAAGGCACTGGTATCCTCTGCCACACTTCATACCCTGCAAACTGCAGAGGATCAGATTCAAACGTTGGAAAATTCAGTGTTGAACCCGGTATCTTCTGTTCCAGATAACAGTTCTCCATCTTCTTCCGCCTCCTCAGACGTATCTTCCGCGGTTGTTTCTAACCCGAAAACCGGCGAAAGCACCTCAGTGTTTATGCCCACTGCGGTTCTCCTTGCAGGTGCAGCGATTATGCTGTTGACGGCGGGATATAAAAAACGACGCGGTTAATATGCTTTGCCTGGCAATTTGCTATGTGACCGAATCCTGACAGCGAGCTGGAGACAAATACAAGCGGCGGGTGGCTTTTTAAAGTCATCCGCCGCTTGTATTTGTCTCTGATTGCATCCGGAAAAACAGACGGTCTTTATTTTTAAATCACAACTTTCTGTATAGAATATTGCAATGTTAGCTTGATGTTGTTAATTGCCAAGTCTATTTTGTGCTGACATACTTTTACCTACATATAGAAACACTTTCTTCATATTTATTGATTACAATGAAAAAATATCAGCACAAAGGAGTATGTTAATTATGTTACCTTTATTGTTTTTCGCCGCGGTTGTCGTTATTGGCGTAATTCTGGTAATCAAATTGATTGCCGCTGTAATGCTCCGCATTTTGGCAATTGCTCTATTATCGCTTCTCGTTCTGGGCATTATTCTCTTTTCAGGCGTTGGGCAGACCATTAAACGGGACTTCGGATTTAAGACGGCCATTTCGCAATCCCAAGCGCAAAAGAGAAGACTTCGTAGACGGAGGAATAAAAAGGGGAAATACAAGGCGAATTCATCCAGCTCAAGCAGCACAAGTGTTCCCAGTTCTTCAAGCGCATCCGCATAATTATTTAAAAAGGACGACTTCAATTGATAAACAACACGCAACCCAAACATTTTTGTAAAAGATTCATCATTTGCCTGATTGCTTTTGGATGTTTATCCATCCTTGTGCAAATACAAATGACAATGGGAATAGACGGATATTTCCAAAAAATGTTTCAGGATACCCCCCATCACATCAGAAAACTATTCACGCATATGGATGAGGTATTCGCACCTGCAAACGACCTTTATTTTGCATTCATCATTTCCGCCATTATCCTGTCTGTTTCTGTTTGCAAGCATCATTTTGCCGAGGGATTACATGCCACGTCTCTATTAGCCGGGTCAACAGCAATAGCGGGGGCAGCAAATGTGATTCTAAAGCCTGTATTCGGCCGGATACGCCCAGACCATTCAAGCGGCTTTTCCTATCCCAGCGCACACGCAATGCTAGCCTTTGCATTTTTTGTACCATTGTTTTATCTACTGTCTCGCCATATACTCAACCGGACGAGACGATATAGCATTATAACTATTGGCCTTATACCGGCATTTGTTATTGGGTTTAGCCGTGTGTATCTGGAAAAGCATTACGTCACCGATATCGCAGGGGGATTTTTATTAAGCGCCGCCATATTCTTCGGACTTCTGTTCCTAAATCAGCAATTAGCGCCACTACACCAATAATAAGCAAAAGAAGCGGGAAAAGTTGTTTAATCAACAGTTCCCGCTTCTTTACGTTAATTTTCGCACCAAAGATTACAGGTTTAATAGAAGTGTGTCGAAAAATATGTGTATAACCTCTACTATCCAGCGCCACGCTTTAAGGTCGGGATTTTTCAGAAGTTCCCTCTTTTCCTCAAACCGGGGACGGATATGCGCAATTGATAGTGAGAGTCATTTTTGAAAAGTCCCAAAATGCAATTCAAAGTATATTCCCTCCTATCATGATAAAAGCATATACACTTGAAAATGCGGGATGACCCAAATATCACAACCCAAGGGTTACGGATTTTGAGAAAATCATACCGTAAAAATTTTCACCAAGCTCAAAATAATCTGTTTTGTAAAACCCATGCTGCAATAGTCGTTCCTCAACTTGTGAAGGACTCATTCTGCTGTCAACCGGCGGCCCCATAAGGGTCTGCCGCTTATGAAATTCAATAATCGCCAGCGTGCCATTATTGGTGATAATCCGTTTTACTTCACCAATCACATGCTCAAAATCACGCAGTTCATGCAAAACCGTGCAAAGCAATACTACCCGGCAGGAATCGGAAGGAACATCCTGAACACTTTTCTTCAGTATGATATTTTTTACATTTCGCTCCTGCATTTTACTTTGCAATATATCCAGCATCTCATGAGATATTTCAACTGCGTAAACATCAGACTTAGTCTGTTCAGCCGCTTCAAAAGTAAAGATTCCGGTACCGGCACCGACATCGCAAAAAGCATCACTATCTTTCAAACCAATCCGTCTGAGCGTATCAGAAGGATTTAGTTCTTCAATCCGTTTAGGGTTATCTAGCTTATGATTTGACATTATTATGCTTCCTTTCAATTATATGGCTCGTACCGGTATTTCTAATCGAAAAACATAGTATTAATATAGCTTGATAGCGTACAATAGGATTTGCAATTTATGGATGAGTACAGGAAACCTATTGGGAAATCACCGTGGTGGAAAACTGAGTGGTGCCGTTTGCATCGGTAAAAAAATAAAGATACTGGGTGCTGGTGGGATTGGCAGCAGCCTCCAATGCACGAGCACTGGGGCTGCAGATTGGCCCTGCGGGCAAGCCGCTTGCCCGGTTTGGAATGGCGGTATTGTAGTAATTCTTGTATTTTTCCACTAGATCGTTGCTCACGCTCGCGATATACCATGTCAAGTAATGCCGAGTCGAGTCCATGCCTAGATACGGAAAATCCTTGGAGTCGGCCAACCGGTTGAGAATCACTGACGCAGCACTTTTCATCTCGTCGGTGTTCGGTACTTCTTTTTCCAGAATAGAAGCAATGATGACGGTTTTGAAGTTATATTTTCCTGTGATGTGCTGGTCTGCATTGTTGAGCATTCGACCGATGACATCCGCAGCATCCATGTTTTTGTAAAATTGATAGGTATCCGGGTAAAGATAGCCTTCCAGACGATAACATATTTTACTGCTGTCATACGGAATCTCCCGCAGGCAATTCTGCTTAAAAGCGTAGCTGTTGACCTTGTCCAGAAAATCGGTCTTGTCACACACCCCCGCGTTCTGTAGCAGCGTAGCAATCTGTGGCACACTATACCCGTCCGGGATGGTCACATTCATGATTTCTCGTGCGGAGGCGGTGGAGGACGGTGCTGTCTGGGCGGGTGCTTGAGGCTGCTTCACGGCTGGGCTATCTGCATTAGACACCGTGGAAGATGAATCGGAATCCATTTTGGAAACAGTTGAGGAAGGAGCGTTTTCAGATATATTAGACCGTATGGATGTGAACTGCGAACGGGTAGAAACCGTCTTATTTGTGGTCATGTGAGAACAGCCGACTGATATGATGCAAAGCAACGTGGCAATCGTCCATACAAGATGTCTTTTCATAGAATGCTCCTTTGGAGATCAGACCGTCGGATTTTATGGCAGGAACCATGTGACTGATTTCGAAAACAAAAGCAAAGATCAGCCGCTGGTGGCTGTATTCGCTTCCTCCTGTGCAGCATACTGCCAGATTTCTCCACCATCTTTTGATTCATAGCACAAAGCCGCTGACACGGTGGTAGCATAGGGCAGATGTTGCGTCTTTAGGAAACCTGCTGTAAATACGGCAGGTTTTTGCTTTTTTCGGTACAATGGAGACATCAGTTTTAAGGAGATGGTTCCATTGACTAACAAAGAAGTATATCGGCAAGCCTATGATGAAATCAACCTACGGGGGCTCTCACCGCGTACTGTGGAAGAACATCTCGGAAAATTAACTTTGTTCCTGCAATCTACGGATAACTGCAAAGCGATTTTAAAAGTCTGCTGGAAGTAGGCTCACTTTGTTATCTCTATTTTACCAAAAGACAGGTGTGTTCGCAATGATATACGCAAGGAAAAGCTCTATTTCAGGACAGAGTCCTCCTTTAATTGAGGAAGTTTAGAGCAATTCCTTAAAATAGATTCAGTATCCGGCGACGGCGGATCACCCGTGTGCATCAGAGGCCGTCATCGTACGGAAGTATGTCGAAATCTCGGCATTTCTCGAAACACAGGTGGAATTGCCGTAGGTCGCACCGGCTGGTGCATTCCGTGTGTTTTACGCGGGATTTTCCGAGAATCAATTGTATTCTTACCCACCGTTACCTATGTGTTTTCATAAATGTCGTGATTTTACAAAAAGATGATAGCGCCATGTGCGCTGTATCCTATATTCTGAAAGAACGATATGGAAGCACGGTAAAAAGCTTTTTGTGCCGAAACGGGAGTAGATGCAATATGAAACAAAAACTTAGCAAAGTCGAATGGAGCTGGGCGCTTTACGATGTGGCGTTTTCAGCATTCGCGATTCTGTCCACGGCTTTTCTGCCTATCCTGATGAAACTGGTGGGCAAAACCCACGGGCTAAGCAATGCGCTGACCACCGCGCATTGGGGCTATGTGCAGTCGTTCTCCACGCTGGCCCTGGCACTGCTTGCGCCGGTGCTGGGTGCCATTGCGGATATGAAAGGGATGAAACGAAAGCTGTTCGTTTTTTTCTTAGTGGTGGCGCTGGTTTCTCTGGCATCTATGCTGTTCACCGACAATTACGCCATCCTGCTTCTGGCCAACTTGATTTGTGCCATCGGATACTCTGGTACTAACATCGTCTACGACGCGTATCTGGTGGATGTAACGGGCAACGGGCGGATGAACCTGCTTTCCTCAGTTGGTTTTGCCGTGGGCTATGCGGGGCGCTGCCTGCCATATCTTGCGGGTATTGTTCTGTATGGCACACTGCCTTTTGGTATAACACCCGTGACAGCCATCAAAATTTCCATTGGTATCACCCTGGTATGGTGGCTTGCATTCACCATACCGTTTTTGCATAACGTGCAGCAGCTTTACAGCCGCGAAGACAAACCGGCCATGTTGGTGACCCAATCATTCGGCAGCATGTGGACCACACTGAAAAAGATCGTACGGGAAAAGAACATGGGCTTTTTTCTGATAGCGTATTTTTTCTATATCGATGGTGTAAACACCATCATCTCCATGACCTCGGATTTCGGTTATGATGTGGGCATCTCAGTCACCACCATGGCGCTGGCGCTGCTTGTCACGCAGATTGTCGCGGCACCGGCCGTTCTGCTGTTCGAACGGGTGGCCCGGCGCATCACCACCAAAAATGTGCTACTCATCGCCATTGGGGTATTCACCGCCATCTGTACCTATGCGCTGTTCTTGAAATCTGCGTGGCAGTTCTGGGTGATAGCCATCGCCACCGGACTGGTGCTGGGCACCATTCAAGCACTCTCCCGTTCCTATTTTGGACGGATGATTCCGGATAAAAGCCGCAACAATGAGTATTTCGGCTTCTTTAACGTGCTGGCACGGTATTCGGCTATTCTCGGTCCGCTCATGCTTTCGCTGTTCACGCTGCTCACTGGCAGCTCACGCTATGGCGTGGCAAGCATTGATGTACTGTTTCTGATCGGGTTTATCCTTTTATTGCGCTTTGTCCCCAACATCGACCGGGATGCAAACACCGGCAATACCAATCGGCCGTCCCCTGTTCCCGTGGAAACGGAATAGGGTGCTTCTATTCAGAATCCGTACTCAAGAAATATCCAAACCTGCCGACATAATGAGCAAAAAGGGACGGGATATCCCGACAACTTAACAGAAACCTCCTATGCTTCCTTGCGTCGGTTGCAAGACCTTCATCAGTGTAGCATCGGAGGTTTTTTCTATATCCTATAAAGTTTTTCACCCCACCCCCAGTCGATTTGGGGGTGGGGGTTACCTGCTCGGCCACAAAAACAAAAGATGGCTTACCCTGTATAGGTAAGCCATCTTTTATGGAGCTGGTGAGCGGACTTGAACCGCTGACCTGCGCATTACGAGTGCGCTGCTCTACCACTGAGCCACACCAGCATCTAAGGGAGGGTGGTATTCATCTTCCCTTTTACACGTAAAACCGTATCGCAGGCAATCACCGACTACCAGCTACCGGGCTGCATTCGGGAAACACATTGATCTTTCGGCTGCATCAGATAAACAGCAATGGAGGCGCCACCCGGAATCGGACCGGGGAATGAAGGTTTTGCAGACCTTTGCCTTACCGCTTGGCTATGGCGCCACAAGAAAAAGAGAAAACCCCCGGTCGCGAAAAAGGCGGCTGAGGAAACATGTGCAGAACCGATCTGCTGGCGGATAATCCCGCTGGAGCGGATGACGGGGCTCGGACCCGCTACCTCCACCTTGGCAAGGTGGCGCTCTACCAGATGAGCTACATCCGCATAATGGTGCCTCCGGGCGGAATCGAACCACCGACACGGGGATTTTCAGTCCCCTGCTCTACCGACTGAGCTACAGAGGCGCGCATTGGCGACCCGAAGGGGGCTCGAACCCCTGACCTCTAGCGTGACAGGCTAGCGTTCTAACCAACTGAACTACCGGGCCATTTTTGTTTTCCCATCGCACAGGCAACCGTTCATAACCACCGCGGCGTGGAAAAAACGGAGCTGAAAAGAATGGGACAGCGCTACTTATTATAATAGAAAACGTACATCTTGTCAACACTTTTGCAGAGAATTTTATTTTTCGCACAACGCCACCTAAAAGATGCAAAAAGCACCTCTCACGGATAACCGTGAGAGGTGCTTTACACGCTATATCAGGCCCCGAGGTTTTCGGTCTGAGGCTCTTCCTCTGTCTGAGAAATAGCTTCCTCGTACTTTTCCAGAATGGCTCCCTCAATCTGGGCACGAGCCTCCATAGAGATTGGATGCACAATGTCCTGAAAGCGACCGTCCTCCGAGCGGCGGTTGGGCATCGCTACAAAAAGCCGCTCCACGCCCTCGATGACTTTCAGATCATGTACGGCAAATTCGCCATCCAAAATAATGGACACAATGGCGCGCACTTTGCCCTCGGAAAAAAGTTTTCTGATTTTGATATCGGTGATATTCAACAGTAAGTCCTCCTAAAATGTCGTCCGAAAAATTGTTCGATTCATTTGAAATCACACAGAGCAGTGGACCCTCAGGCCGCGAAATATTCAAGACGCATGTGAGATAGTTCGTTGCTCATAGTGTGCGGCAAAAAACAAATGATTATACATTTTTAACCAACAGATGGGATTTCGCGGAAAAGAGGTTTATTTTTATCGGCGTTGGTCGTATAATATGCAAGAAATGTGCTGTGCAACTACCTATCAAAGGGTTCGCGCCTAAGCGGCACAATTTTGAGAGGAGTCATCAAATCGTGGATGAGAATATATTGGGTCATGTGAAGCGGGTACATTTTATCGGAATCGGGGGTTCCGGCATGAGCGCGTTGGCGGGCATCCTGCATCGGGAAGGCTTTGCCCTCACCGGCTCGGACAACAATGAGTCCGACACGCTCGCGCAGATCCGAAAGCTGGGCATCCCAGTGCAAATGGGGCATCGTCCTGAAAACATTGGTGACGCCGAACTGGTCGTTTACACAGCCGCCGTACACAAGGATAACCCCGAGATACAAGCGGCACGTGAAAGAAATCTGCCGCTTTGCAGCCGGGCAGAATTGCTTGGTCTGCTCAGCAGGCACTATGCCAATACCTTCGCGGTCTCTGGCACCCACGGCAAGACCACCACAACCAGTATGCTGACCCAGATTCTGGTGATGGCCGGCAAAGACCCCACCGCCGTCATCGGGGGAAAGCTGCCGTTCATCGGCGGCAACAACCGAATCGGGGATTCCAAACTGATGGTCTGCGAAGCCTGCGAATTTCAGGATTCATTTTTAGAATTGCATCCTGCCGTATCCGTTATCCTGAACATTGATAACGATCATCTTGAATACTTCAAGACGATGGAGAACCTCATTGGCCACTTTAACCGCTTTGCCGCCCAAACCGGGCAAGCGCTGGTCTATAACGGAGACGATGCAAACACCTTGACCGCCGTGAATGATTCCCCACTTAAAAAAATCACATTCGGTTTTCATTCCCAAAATGACTATTCCGCGGCAAATATCGCGGTAATCGAGCGGCATCTCACCTTTGATATCCTGCGCCGCGGGCAAAAAATAGCGCATATCACTTTGAAAGTGCCCGGACGCCATAATATCCTCAACGCGTTGGCCGCCTGTGCCGCCGCCTCGTTCGCGGGCGCGTCCGACGAAGCCATTGCAGAAGGACTGAACGCGTTTGCAGGCGCAGGGCGGCGGTTTGATGTGTTGGGCAAAACAGAAACCGGCGTGACCATCGTAGACGATTATGCGCACCATCCGACCGAACTCTCTGCCACACTCCGTGCCGCCAAAGAACTCGGCTATGCGTCGGTGTGGGCAGTGTTCCAGCCATTCACTTTCTCACGCACGGCCATGCTGCTGGATGATTTTGCAGCGGCTCTCCAGATTGCAGACAAAGTCGTACTCGCACCGATCATGGGGTCACGCGAGGTGAACACCTACAATATACACTCGGAAGATCTTGCCGCCAAAATTCCCGGCAGCATCTGCCAACCGGATTTTGACGCTATTGCAACCTATGTATTGAAAAATGCACAGCCTCATGATCTGGTACTGACATTGGGATGCGGTGACATTTATAAGGCGGCAAAACAGATGCTGCCACATCCGCATAAATAATCGCCTTATCACCCCGCCCTCGACCACTCTGGTCGGGGGCGTTTTTTATGCAGTCTCTGCGCTTTTGCGGAGCGAGCAGGCAATTGGACTGCATTACCCTCTTTTTGCGGATAGTCCGCAAAGATCCTTCACGACTTCGCCAGCCAAAATCAATCCGGCTACCGGGGGGACAAACGCTGTGCTCCCAGGTATCTGCCGCCGTACTGTGCAGGTTCGCTTGGTTCCCTCAGGACAAATGCAATGAAATTTGCAACTATTTTCCGCCATTTCCTGCGGCTGAATGGGTTTTTCGCGCGAATAGACCACCTTGAGGTGCGGCACTCCACGGCGACGCAGCTCATGCCTCATCACCCTGCAAAGCGGGCAGATCGAGGTGTCATAAATATCGGCGACTTCCAGCTGTGTCGGGTCGAGCTTGTTAGCGGCGCCCATACAGCTGATGACCGGAATGCCAGCCCCCATCGCCCGTGTCACCAGATCTAACTTGGCAGAAACGGTGTCCACCGCGTCAATAATATAGTCCCACTGTGTGTCAAAAACCTCTGACGCAGTCTCCTCGGTATAAAAGACCTTGCGTACGTCGACATGTGCTTGAGGATTGATGTCCATGATACGCGCCGCCATCACATCCGCCTTATATTGGCCAACCGTCTGATGTGTGGCATGCAGCTGCCGGTTAATGTTGGTCAGACAAATGCGGTCGTCGTCAACAAGCGTTAAGCTGCCCACAGCGGAACGTGCCAATGCTTCAGCGGCAAAAGCCCCCACGCCGCCAATGCCGAAAACAGCCACACGCGCCGCTCTCAGCCGCTCTAATGCTGCTTTGCCGATCAGTAATTCTGTTCTGGAAAATTCGTTTAACATATGCTGCTTTGTTCATCCTTACATGCCAAATGGGCTACAAAAACCATATAATAATATTGCCTCTTTTCATTATAACACAACCTGCCCGTAAAAACAGATTGGAAATATGAACTTTGCAAAAAAATATTTGTAACCACGCGCCGAAAATTAGCAAAAAAATTGCAAAAGCGCATAAGATTCACGAATTAGGCACGCCTCCCCTTTTCATAAAATTGACGGAAAAACCAAAAGGAAAATGCAAGATGGATGCATATTTATTATACTGAATCCGCCTCACATTACAAGGAATTTTGGGCTTTTTAGTAACCAAGTCACAAAACACGTCTTAAAATATTCCATAATGTGCACAAACATGTACTAAACGAATAAACATGGTAAAATATTGGCATATTTTCAATGAGCTGCATTCTCGGAAAATACCGATTTCATCCAACTTTTTCCTCCGTCCACCGTCACATAAACCGCATCTTTTTGCAAGATAAACCCGTTGGAAAGATTCAGAAACTGAATTTGCGAAGCATCACTTGGGAGTGTGTTGCTGACAATCCGTGTCCACCCGCCTTGTGCTACATGCCGATACAACACCGGTTTGCCCTGTGCATGTGAAAAGACAAAAATCGTCTGCGCGTCCGGCATACTCACGCTCTTTGCGTCCAGCGGCAGCTCGGTCAGCAGCTCCGCCAATTTACCCGACACCGCGCCGTTTGCAGACAAGGTATAGAATGTATTGCGCATATGCGTATCCGCTTTTTCAGTTTGCCCTTTCGCAGCGGCAGCCTCAACGCCATTTTGCACGCTAAGCAGTGCAATACGTGTATCGCCGGTCATACGCACGGGCATATACGAAGGAGTCACGTCTGTAAAATGAGCGGTGACACCGTTGTCCTGTTCCGTCCACGTTTTTCCGCCGTCAGCTGTGGCCGTCATAAATACAGGAGATGCCGAACCATTGACAAACAGGTACGCATGTGTTGCGTCTGCTGTTACCAGTGTTGTCTGCCCGTTCGGCACGCGCAGGTTATCCGTCTGTTGCTGGAAACTCCGCGCCCCATCCTTTGTGGAAAATACGCTCGATTCATGGTGACCCGCTGCCGCGTCACCCGCCAACATCAGCAGACCATTGCGGCTGTCTGTCATAGAGAACCCGTCCACCCCACGCGTGCTGTTGTCCGCGCTAAAATACGGCGCACCCGCAAGTGCCAGATGCCTCCAGACTTTCCCACTGTCCGCCGTTGCATAAACGGAGATACCGGTCAGCATCTCTTCGTTCTTCACCGCTTTGGCTAAGGCAACCGCATGGGTGCTATCTACGAAATCCACCGCGCCCCCGTCGTAGAACGGTGCTGCGGCAGTCCAGGTTTTCCCGCTGTCGGAGGTATAATATACATTTTTCCCATCGGTACGCCAGCCGTTTTCCGCATCCGCCATGTAAAATGACAGGCCAGCCGTTTTTTGCCGCTCTGCCAGCCACTCGTTAGCGGTCTGTACAAACGTGCGTAAATTTTCTTTATCGGGCGGGACGTTTTTTTCGACAGGTTGTCCTGTATGCCGCACAAAAGCAGCCCCCACACCTACTCCGACAGCAATCAGTACCGCGATAGCAGTTAACGCAATGAATTTTCTCCGCATGGCTTGACATCCTTCCGTCATATTGCGCCGCCGCAAATCCGCAAAACGAGGCAATTCATTTTTTGAAGATGTCTGTATTTTTCCCATTTTTGTGCATACTAATCACGAAAACGGGAAAACCAGCGGGAAAATCACAGTGAGAGGGGAAAAAATGGAGAACTACACGCAATCGTATTGGGAAAAAACAGCGGGATGTGCGGCATTTCCCGCACTGGAGGCGGACACCGAAGCCGATGTACTAATTGTTGGCGGCGGTATTACGGGCGTGAGCTGCGCCTACCATCTTGCGAAAGCAGGCGCTACCGTCCTGCTGTTGGAGTCAGGCACACTGGGATGCGGTACTACCGGTAAAAGCACTGGAAAAGTCAGCACGCTGCATGGGGCGCTTTACGGGCGGCTATGCAAACTGCCGGGCAAGGCAGAAGCTGTACAGATTGCCTGCACCCAACGCGACGCAGTCGCATTTGTCAAGCAATTCGCGCTGAGCAGCGACATGGACTGCGGCTTTGCTGAAAGCGACGCCTACCTGTTCGCCCGCAATGAGGACGAGCGGCAGCTTGTAGAGAATGAATTTGAAGCCATCAAGAGCGTAGGGATAGACGCGCGCTTCTTGTTCCGACCCGATTTTCCGCCACAAAACATTTGCACCACCGTCCTGTATGGACAAGCGGTCATCCACCCGCTCCGCTATTTACAGGCACTGGCGGCCGCGGCCGCCAACAAAGGCGCCAAGTGCTGCGAGCATACCAAGGTGGTACAGGTACGTGCCGGCAAAACAGTAGAGGCGGTGTGTGAAAATGGCGTGCGCATCAAATCACACCATTTGATTGTGGCAACGCAATATCCGTTTTTTGAAAACTTCGGCGCATATTTCACCCGCCTTTACCCCCGCCGCAGTTACGGTGTGGCAGTAGAGCCGGAAAGACCTTGGCCTGCCGGCAGCTATATCAGCGCGGGCGACCCCATCCGTTCCGTGCGCACCGTGATCGATAACGGTAAAAAGATCCTGCTCGTGATGGGGGACGGGCACATTACAGGGCGGGACACCCGGGAGCAAGATGGTGAACGGCATTTCGAAGCGCTCACCACCTATGCGGAAAAACTTGCGGGACCGTTTTCCCTGTTGGCACGCTGGTCGGCGCAGGACTATCAAACACCGGACGGCATCCCATATATCGGACCAAGCGCGCCGCAATCGAACATCTATGTAGCGACCGGCTTCAATAAATGGGGACTGTCGAACGGCACATTAGCCGGCATCCTGCTCACGGACTGGATTACCACCGGCAAAAGTGCGCGCGGCGCGCCCTATGACCCCGCACGCCTGCATTTGGCAGGCACAGCGACCATGGCAGGAGAGTTATCCGGTCAGGTGGGCGCAATGGTGCAATCCAAACTCAAAAAACCGGGCCGAGCCGAAGATTTACAGCCCGGAGAGGGCGGCATTGTGCTGTTCGAGGGTAAAAAAGCCGGCGCCTACCGTCATCCCGACGGCCGGCTGACGGTGCTGGACATCACCTGTACGCATTTGGGCTGCACTCTCACATGGAACGAAGCGGAAAAAAGCTGGGATTGCCCCTGCCATGGCGGACGCTTCACAGCAGAAGGCAGACAGCTTGAAGGCCCCCCGCCGGTACGGCTGCGCATATACTATCAAGGGGGGACCGCGCCGTCCGCACGGACAAGCACCCCCGATTCGCGTCCGCAAGGATAAGAAACAGGGAGGTTCCCATGGAAAATTCGCATATTCAAATAACAGCAGACGAAAACGCGGGCGGTGAAATCTTTCCGTGCCGCCCCGACGAAGTCGCATATCAATTGCGGAGCGCGTTGGCTAACCAGCGGTTTACAGTGGCTTATCAGCCCCAATACGACCTGCGCACGGGCCGAATAGTGGGGATGGAAGCGCTCCTGCGCTGGCTCTCGCCTGCGAACGTGCCCATACTGCCCTCCTCATTCATTCAGGTGGCAGAAGCGACCGGACTTATCCTGCCCATCGGGGAATGGATCTTGCATACCGCCTGCTGCCAAGTAAAAGCATGGAGTGGTGCGGGCGTTCTCCCATGCAGACTGGCAATCAACCTGTCCCCCAAACAATTTGCCCACGCAGACCGGTTGGTCCTGTCTGCCCTGCGCAAGTCCGGCTTTGACCCGAGTCTATTGGAATTGGAAGTGACTGAACAGGCCGTCATCCAAGATTTGGCGCAAGCCGCCAAAGTATTAACGCGCCTGCACGCTTTCGGCATACGGGTCGCGCTGGATGATTTTGGGACCGGTTACTCCTCTTTGCAATATCTCGACCGTTTGCCCGTCCAAACGTTGAAAATTGACCGCTGTTTTGTATCCCAAATCACTGCCAAGCAAAAAGCACGCATCATTACGAAGCATATCATATGCATGGCTCATGACCTCTCGATGTGTGTGGTAGCAGAGGGGGTAGAAACGCCCGCCCAGCGCGACCTGCTCAGACGGCAAGGCTGTGACTTGGCACAGGGCTTTCTATATGCCCACCCTTTGCCGGAAAAGGATATGCGTGCATTGCTTTTTCCGGTCAAAGAGTCTGCGAAGGCCACTGGATAAGTACATGCTTCATGATTGCAAAACCGCACTTTTGCACGCAACCGTGCGAAGCTTTTCCTTTTACAAGATGTTTGAACTAAAACATGCGGCCGCTTGCCTCCTCCGCCCCTTTATGTTACAATAAAATGAAACCATACCCTACCGGGTGGTGAAAAGAGGGTAAGCAGCGTGTTTGAAAATGATTACATGATGCGGCAAATTGAAGATATTGTAAAGGCGTTGGGAAAAGTGCTATTTGAACAACACTCTGGCACAGACGGCTTGTTCGATGAACAGGGTGTGCTGTCCGAAACCAGTTTTTTATCCTATCGGCTCAATCGGCTGATTGGAGACGGGCAAATCAATGAAGCGGAAAATCTGCTCTTTGATACCATTGCGGATGACCCCAAACCCGACTATTTAAGGGTCGCTCTCGATTTTTACGCAACACTGGAAAAACGCAGCGATGCGGAACTCACTGCCAGCCAATTTTCCAGGCAGGAGATTCTGGACGGCTTGCAGTCCATAAAGAAAATATATCAAGCCTAAAATGCCCTCGCGCGAGATATGCGATGCCCTGTCACCGTCCGTTTGGATGGTGACAGGGCATTTGACTTTACAGTAAATGGAAACGGCTTGTAGCCGTCAATCAATATCATAGGAGGTATTATTTAACGGCTGACCGGTCGCGCCTGTCCGATCGTCCAAGATTTTAGCAAAAGCACTGACCGCTATCTCGTCCGGGGCTCTGCCCTGTCACGCACCCCATAACATGCACAAGAACGGCGACCCATCAAGGGCCGCCGTTCTTCATGCCATATCGTTCGGTCAAAGCGCTTTACGAAGCATCTTCCCGTTTTTTCGGGCTTACCTTTTTCGCAGGCAGCGTCAGCCGGGTACTCTTTTTGTTCGGGTCACGCTCAATGATTGGGGCCGCCTTATCGGTAACACAGGCCCCTGTCACGGTGATTTTGGATATCGTACCGTCTGACGGCACCTCAAACATCACATCAGTGAGCAGCTCTTCCATAATAGCACGCAGACCGCGGGCACCCGTTTCACGGGCAATTGCCTTATCCGCAATGGCTTCAAGCGCCGACTGGTCAAACGTAAGCTGGATACCATCCATATCAAACAATTTGAGATATTGCTTGATGATGGCGTTTTTCGGTTCGGTCAGAATGCTAATAAGTGCTTCACGGCTCAACGGGTTGAGCGTGGTGATGACCGGGATACGCCCTACCAACTCGGGAATCAAACCAAAATGCACCAGATCCTGCGGAATCGCCTGTTTAAAGACATTGACTTCGGCCTTTTCTTTTTTGCCGCGCACATCCGCCCCGAAACCCAATGTTTTGCTCACGGTGCGCTTCTCAATGATCTTTTCAAGACCGTCAAATGCGCCGCCGCAGATAAACAGGATGTCTTTGGTATTGATCTGGATAAACTCCTGATGCGGATATTTCCGTCCGCCCATCGGCGGAACGTTAGATACCGTACCCTCTAGAATCTTCAAGAGTGCCTGTTGGACACCCTCTCCGCTTACATCACGTGTAATGGATGGGTTTTCCGATTTACGGGCAATCTTGTCGATTTCGTCAATGTAGATAATGCCGTGTTCGGCACGTTCCACATCATAGTCCGCCGCCTGAATCAAACGCAGCAGGATGTTTTCCACATCCTCGCCCACATAGCCGGCTTCGGTCAGAGTGGTGGCATCGGCAATGGCAAATGGCACTTTCAAGATGCGAGCCAGCGTCTGGGCAAGCATTGTCTTACCAACACCAGTGGGTCCAAGCAATAAGATATTGCTCTTTTGCAGATCCACATCGGACGATTCACCGTAATAAATGCGTTTATAGTGGTTGTAAACTGCAACTGAAAGCGCAACTTTAGCATCGTCCTGTCCCACCACATATTGGTCAAGGATTTCCTTGATCTCTTTGGGGCGTGCCAGTGTGATAGCTTTGTCGTCGCCTGTAATTTGCGGATGAGCAATGACGTTTTCGTCTTCAAGAATGCTCAGACAAAGCTCGACACACTCGTTGCAAATGTAAACGCCGGGCCCTGCGATCAGCCGTTTTACCTGCTCCTGGGTTTTTCCGCAAAAGGAGCATTTCAGCACTCTTCTGTCATCAAACTTTGCCATAAAGCACCTGCCTTATCTTTTTGTAATAACCTTATCCACCAGGCCGTATGCCACGGCTTCTTCGGCAGTCAGGAAATTATCGCGCTCGGTGTCGCGTTCAATGTCTTCGATCGGTTTGCCGGTAAAACCGGAATACAATTGGTTCATCCGTTTACGAATACGAATGATGTGCTCGGCCGCGATTTTGATATCACTGGCCTGCCCCTGTGCGCCACCCGAAGGCTGATGAATCATAATTTCACTGTTTGGCAGTGCAAAGCGTTTTCCCTTTGCACCCGCTGCCAGCAAAAACGAACCCATACTGGCCGCCATGCCGATGCAAATGGTAGATACATCGCATTTAACATACTGCATCGTATCAAAGATTGCCATACCGGACGTAATGGAACCGCCGGGGCTATTGATATAAAGCTGGATGTCCTTATCGGGATCCTGACCTTCCAGGAACAGCAGCTGCGCCACCACAAGACTGGCGGACACATCGTTGACCTGATCAGAAAGCATGATGATGCGGTCGTTGAGCAAGCGGGAGAAGATATCATAAGAACGTTCGCCGCGACTTGTCTGCTCGATTACATAAGGAACGAGATTTGCCATTTCACAACAACTCCTTTACAGGTCGTCTGCATATTCATGCGTGGTTTATAAATTCAAAGAGTCCCTTGCGGCACCCAGAAACAATCACTCCGCTTGCGCTTCTTCATGGTCATGGTCGTGATGCTGGTGTTTGGGATTGATACCCTCCACCTCGGTCACTTCCCCTGTGTCTTTAACCAAGTCGATCGCGCGGTTAATCTTGATGTCTTTTTCGGTGGTTTCACGGTCGATGGCGGTTTTGATGCGCTCGATATCAGTCTTATACTCTTCCGCCAGACGTTTGTATTCCGCCTCAACATCTTCATCGGTCACGACGAAATTCTCAATTTCCGCAATCTTTTCCAGTGCGAGACGCAGCTTCACTTGATGCTCAGCCTGCTCTTGGAACGTTTCACGGAATTTATCCATGTCCATGCCAGTATACTGAAGATAGGTCTGCAGGTTCAAGCCCTGCGCCTGCAGCCGATAATCAAAATCCTGCACATAGCTATCGATAGAGCGCTCATACATGACCGCAGGAATCTCGGCTTTCAGCCCTTCGACTACCTGGTCGAGCAATGCGTCCTCGACGTCGCTCTGCGCATGTTCATCCTTGTGCTCCTGAATATGCTGGCGTACATCGTCTTTGTAAGAATCCAATGTATCGAACTCGCTGACATCCTTAGCAAATTCATCGTCCAAATCCGGCAGTTCGCGTTTTTTGATCTCATTGATCTTCACCTTGAACACAGCCGGTTTCCCTGCCAGTTCAGCAGCCTGATACTGTTCCGGGAACGTGACATTTACATCAAATTCCTCGTCGGTTTTATGACCGACAATTTGCTCCTCAAAGCCGGGGATGAACTGGCCGGAACCAAGTTCCAAATCCTGTCCGTCAGCTTTTCCGCCATCAAATGCTGTGCCGTCCACAAAACCTTCAAAATTGATATTGGTGATATCACCTTGCTCAGCGGCGCGGTCTTCCACCGTAATGACCCGCGCATTGCGATCACGCACGCGGTCGACTTCTTTAGTCACGTCTTCATCCGTGGCTTTTTCAATGTATTTGGTGGCTTTCAGCCCCTTATACGCACCGATCTCCACCTCGGGTTTCACCGTGACGGTTGCCTTAAACGTGAACCCGTCGCCGTCCACTTTATCAATCTTGATATCTGCGCGGTCTACCGGCTCGATACCGGCAGATTTGACGGCCTCTTCATACGCCACGGGGTACAGAGAATTGACTGCATCCTCAAAAAAGACGCCCTCGCCGTACAACTTTTCCACCACCGAGCGCGGCGCGTGGCCTTTGCGGAAACCGGGCACATTCATCTTGGTCACATTTTTTTTATAGGCTTTTTGCACCGCTTCTTGAAATTTATCCTTGTCAACGGCTATTTCAAGCTCATATTGATTGGTATCGACCTTATTGGAATTGGTTAAACTCATCCGACATCCTCCTAAAATTAACTGCTTATCTTGGTTATTATAGCACAACACTGGCCGGGATGCCACTGTTTTTCGGTTTTTGTTCCATCAATTTTTAGCAATTGAAGAGTAAGTAACTCATTATACTCTATCTCGTGTATTTATTCAACCATTTGCAAATGAAAACCATGTGTTACCGGTTCTTTTTTCGAGAACTTGCAATATACACAGTCAAAACCCGCAAATTTAGCCACAACCATTCAAAATTGTGAAAGGAACCAACTGCATTAATGCTGAAAATGCCCAAAAGCCCCGCAGGCATTTTGATACTTGTGCCTGCACGGCTCTTGAACCTTTCGCGCATGTTTGCCCTGCGGCGGCGCAGGGATTGGGCACAGCGCACAGTCAGTCATGCAGACTGAACGTGGAATGCACGTTGATGATTGGTTTCAGATTTTGACCGGACATGGGCCATGTATTCATAAGCGTGCGCCATTGATCCGGCCGGAATCGAAAATAATTGCTTCCTATGCGAAAAATATCACTTTTGGCTCCATAAAATGCCACATCCAGCGCACTCTGTATCTCGTGTTTGACTTCGTTGTTCTGTAGCGCTATAATCTCCTTTTCAAACGCGGGAGTCGTTACATCCACACTGCTGTTTTCTATTTCACCAAGCGCGGTTTTAAACGAAATATCAAATGTGAACGTCTGCGGCTGCACCGTCAGGTTTGCAGAATTATCTTTTACTTCAACGCCGGCAACCATTCCGTTGTGCATAGTGAGCATGAGGACGCCGCCAACTGCTCCGCTGCGCGTCCACAAAAAACCGCGTGTCTGATTTGGTGTCATAAACCCGCTAAACTGCACATCTTGGTTGAATACGGCTGTCCGTTCCACCTCCAACACCTCTTTGTTTTGCAGATCTCCGGAGG
>NZ_JBDNLG010000050.1:17440-20662 GCF_047718355.1 Ethanoligenens sp. | reverse complement strand
GTTAGTATTAGCTAACATATAATGATCAAGGGAGTGGTTGAATGAACAGCAAGTCCAAAAAGAAAGGCAGCCTTTCTCAGCTGATGGGGTATGCGGGCAGCCGTAAAAAGCTGACGATCTTGGGCTGCACGCTGTCCGGCGTTGCGGCAGTGCTTTCCATGGCCGTATACATTTGTATTTGGTTTGTGGCGCGTGGCATATTTAAAGTCATGCCGGATTTTACCCATGCGGGCGGTCTTGTCAAATTCGGCTGGATGGCGGTGATTTTTGCCGTCGCAAGTACACTCATTTATCTGGTGGCCCTGATGTGCACCCATCTTGCGGCGTTCCGCACGGCGAGAAATATGCGGGCGGCGGCCGCACGGCACCTGATGGATCTGCCGCTTGGATATTTTGCCGCCAATCAATCGGGCCGGCTGCGCAAATTGATTGATGACAACGCCGGAATGACGGAAACTCTTTTGGCGCATGAGCTGCCCGATCTGGTCGGCGCAATTGTCACGCCGGTTGCGGCCATTGTGCTGCTGTTTCTGTTTGACTGGCGCATGGGGTTGATTTGCCTTGCACCTATGGTTGTCGCCGTGCTGCTTATGAGACAGATGATGGGCGGCAAGAACGCCGGATTTTTCAGCCGGTATCAGAAGGCCATTGAGGATCTGAGTGCGGAAGCAACGGAATATGTGCGGGGCATTCCCGTGGTCAAAGTGTTCCAGCAAACGGTTTTTTCCTTCAAGTCGTTTTATTCGGCCATTATGAGCTACCGAGATATGGCGGTAGACTACACACTGGCCTGCCGAAACCCGATGACGGGCTTTACTACAGTACTCAACGGCACGTTTCTGCTGCTCATCCCCGCCGGGATGCTTGTTTGCGCAACGGCGTCCGACGGCTGGACAGCGCTTGCAAATGTGCTGTTCTACATGCTGTTTACTCCCTTCTGCGCGCTGATGCTGATGCGCATTATGTACGTAAGCGAGGCAAAAATGCAGGCGGACGAGGCGGTGCGAAAACTTGATGCAATTATGGAAGCCCAGCCTTTAACAGAACCGGAGCGGCCTGTCGCTGCAAAAAACAGCTCTGTGGAGTTCCGGAACGTGACCTTTACTTATCCCGGCATCGTCTCTCCGGCATTATCTCATGTAAACTTTTTGGTGCCGGCAGGTTCGACAACGGCACTCGTTGGTCCGTCCGGCGGTGGAAAAACAACGGCTGCAAGCCTGATTCCGCGTTTTTGGGATGCACAGGACGGTCAGGTGCTGGTTGGGGAAACCGATGTGCGTGCACTCTCCTCCTCGGAACTGATGAATCAAGTAGCATTCGTATTTCAGGACACCCACCTTTTCAAAACCAGCTTGCTGGAAAACATCCGCGCCGCTCGACCGGGCGCAACGGAAGAACAGGTAAAGCGGGCCGCTCACGCCGCACAGTGTGATGATATCCTGTCGAAATTCCCACAAGGGCTTGATACAGTGGTTGGGGCAAAGGGCATCTATCTTTCCGGCGGCGAGCAGCAGCGCATTGCGCTGGCGAGGGCAATGTTGAAAGACGCACCCATTGTCGTGTTGGACGAAGCGACCGCTTTCGCCGACCCTGAAAATGAGGCGCTTATCCAAAAGGCATTCGAAACATTGACAAAGGGCAAGACCGTCTTGATGATTGCCCACCGGCTCTCCACCGTGAAAAATGCCGATCAGATTCTGGTGATGGAAGACGGGACTATCGCGGAGCGGGGCACGCATCGGGAACTGGTAGAGAAAGGCGGTCTTTACGCCCACATGTGGAAGGATTACCAAACCTCGGCACAGTGGAAAGTCGGGAAGGAGGCGCTGGCATGATCCGCAAACTTCAAAAAACATTTGCCCTGACGGAAAAGGGCGCAAAAGATTTAGTCAAAGCGACCCTTTTGACGGTGGCGGCCAATTTAAGCCTGATGCTGCCGGTAGGACTGCTGATTGCTGTACTTACGCATATCATCGAAGCGCTGCAAAAGGGTTCCAATCCCGCCTCGGGACTCTGGGGGTATGTAGCGGTCGCCGCACTCCTGGTCGCGGTCATCTATATAATCCATTGGTTCCAGTACAAAAGCCTGTATGTTGCCACCTACACGGAAAGCGCCAACCGTCGTGTAACGCTGGGGGAAAAGCTGCGCGAGCTGCCACTGTCATTCTTTGGAAAGCGTGACCTGTCTGACCTGACGGCAACGATCATGTCCGATTGCAGCTCGCTTGAGCAGGCGTTTTCCCACTTTATCCCCCAGTTGTTCGGCACAGTGATTTCCACAGTGCTGATTGCCGTTGGGCTTTTATGCTTCAACTGGCGTATGGGACTTGCCGTCATATGGGTGCTTCCTTTTTCCGCGCTGCTTGTTTTCGGTTCCCGGTGGCTTCAAGATAAATACGGCACGCGCAGCATTCTGGCCAAGCTCGCCGCTACGGATGGTTTACAGGAACTCTTGGAAACGGTTAAGGATATCAAAGCTTGCAACCAAAAAGAAAACTATATGGACAATTTACAGGAAAAATTCAGATACGCTGAAAAGGCCGCCATCCATTCGGAATTGGCCTCCGGTGTTTTTGTCTCCTCCGCTCAGGCGTTTTTGAGAATGGGGGTGGCCACGACTGTGTTGGTGGGGGTCAGCCTGCTCATTGCCGGGCAGTTAAACCTGACGGTATTCCTGATTTTTCTGATTGCTTCAGCGCAGATTTATGAACCCCTGAACGTTTGCTTTATGAACCTCGCGGCCACCTTCAATGCCAAGCTTAAAATTGAGCGTATGCGGGCCATTGAGGAACAACCGATTCAGACTGGAACGGATTGTTATTCTCCGAGCAGTTACGACATTTCATTTGACCATGTGCGGTTTGCCTACAATGAAAGCGAAGGCGTTCTTGAGGATGTTTCCTTTACCGCCAAGCAGGGTGAGGTAACCGCTCTTGTCGGCCCGTCCGGCGGCAAAAGCACGGCGGCAAAACTGGCCGCGCGTTTCTGGGATGTAACGGGCGGCAGAATCACGCTGGGCGGCGTGGACGTCTCCACTGTAGAACCGGAAACGCTTCTGAAAAGCTATGCGATCGTCTTTCAGGATGTTGTGCTCTTTCACGATACCGTGATGGAAAATATTCGGCTTGGCCGCCGAAGCGCGACCGATAAAGAAGTGCTGGCTGCCGCGAAAGCCGCTCAATGCGACGATTTTGTGCGTAAGATGCCCCAAAATTACCATAC
>NZ_JBDNLG010000050.1:0-17430 GCF_047718355.1 Ethanoligenens sp. | reverse complement strand
ACCATACGGTCATCGGCGAAAACGGTTCCACGCTTTCAGGCGGCGAACGGCAGCGGATTTCCATTGCCCGTGCGCTATTAAAAAATGCGCCTGTCATCCTGCTTGATGAGGCTACTGCAAGTCTGGATGTGGAAAACGAAACGGCCGTGCAAAACGCATTGTCGGGTTTAATTCGGAACAAAACCGTGCTGATTATCGCGCATCGGATGCGCACCGTAATGGGTGCGGACAAAGTGGTTGTGCTGTCGGGCGGTCAAGTGGCGCAATCCGGCAAACCGGAAGAACTGCTGCAAACGGACGGGCTGTTCCGGCACATGGTAAGATTGCAAAGCGAAAGCCAGAACTGGGCATTGCAGGGTAACGGCTGACAAAGCAAACTGCAATAATGCAACGCGCTCTTACGGATGAATGCCCATCGCTGGCTGCTTTCTTTCAGCTTCATATCCTGTTTCAGTAAAATAGAAGAAAAAGGTTGCAGGCAAAATGATAAATGCATAGCCTCCGCTTTCATCTTTGGGTGGAAAGCGGAGGCTATGCATTTATTCTGTTATTGTATGAAGGTTGCAGCAGTGGATTTAATGGATAAAAGGAATAATAACGAACAGGATGAATGTGAGTGCCACGATAAACGCAACGGTGGCGATGGATAGGACATTTTGTACTTTTGTATTGGTATGTTTGCCCATCAGTTTTTTGTTGTTGACCAGCACCACCATAAAAATCAAAATGATGGGGCAGAGAATACCGGCAACCTGTTGAGAGATGATTGTAATGTTGACCAAAGAAAGGTTTGGTATCAGGATGATGGCCGCGCCGACTGCAATGATGATTGTATAAATGCCGTAAAAGGCGGGTGCATCTTTAGGTTTGTTATCTACGCCGCTTTCAAATCCAAATGCTTCACAGATGGCATAAGATGTGGAAAGCGGAATCACGGAGCAGGCCAAAATCGATGCCCCCAATAGCCCTACGCCAAAAAGGATAAAGGCATATTGACCGGCAAGCGGAGCCAACGCTTGTGCCGCCTGTGTAGCAGATGTGATGGAAATCCCCTTTTTGAACAGTGTGGCCGCTGTGCAGACGATGATGAAAAATGCAATGGCATTTCCCCAGATTGAGCCGAAATACACGTCGATACGTTCATATTTCAGCTCGGAGATTTTCATGCGTTTGTCCACAATGGAAGATTGCAGATAGAATTGCATGTACGGTGTGATGGTGGTGCCAATCATGCCAATAAATATTGCGAGAAAGCCGCCATCCATTTTTAAGGTAGGGGTAAAGGTGGAATGGAGCACGGTTACCCAATCCGGTTTTACTAAAAAACAAGAAATAATATATCCGAAAAACACAAAGGTAAACGCTAAAAAGATTTTTTCCACATGCTTGTAGGACCCTTTGGATACCAGTGCCCAAATGATAATGGCGAAAATCGGTACGGAAATATACCGGCTTATTCCGAATAATTCCAGACTGGCGGCTATGCCGGCGAAATCACCCAGTACGACGCCAAAGTTTGCGATGAGCAAAACGATCATAGCGAAGAATGTGAGTTTTACGCCAAAATGTTCACGGATTAGGTCGGAGAGCCCTTTGCCAGTCACGACAGCCATACGCGCATTCATTTCGGATACAACGGCAAGACTGAATGTAATCAGCAGCAGCCCCCACAACATACTGTATCCGTACGAAGCACCTACAGACGCATATGTGAAAATACCGCCGGCATCATTTCCGGCGTTTGCGGTAATCAGCCCCGGGCCGATAATGCCCAGAAGAAGGAGAAAACTGAAATTCCGTTTGGGTGTCTTGCGCAGCTTGGTTGTATGTTCACGCATGGTATTTATCACCCTCTGTTCGTGTTGCGCCTTTAGCGGCGATGCAGCATTTGATACAATACATCGCTGACGATGACGGTGCCTAACAGCACGCGGTCATCGTCTACCACCGCCACAGCCGGCAAATTATATTTAGAGATTACGTCGGTCAAATCGCCTAATTTATCGTCGTCGTGTACCGTTTGATAGTCTTCATCCATGATATCTTCGAGCTTGGTGGCAGGATCAGATACCGCCAGATCGCGCAGGGAGACCGTTCCGGTCAGCCGTCCGCTTTCGCTGACCACATAGAGATAGAATACGGTATCCATTTCCGGCTTTTCTTCCTGTAGCAATTTGAATGCATCGGTTACAGTCATGTCTTCGTTCACAGAAACAAAATCGGTGGACATCAGACTGCCAACAGTGTTTTCGGGGTATTCCATCAGCTCACGGACTTCTTCGGAGGTTTCCTTATCCATTTCGGTAAGCAGCTCTTCGACCACCCGTTCGTCCAACACATCAAAAATGTCGGCTACTTCATCAGCGGGCATCTTTTCGAGCACATCAGCAGCTTTGGTGATGGACAAGCTGTCAATCATGTGAGCCTGCACATCCGGTTCCATTTCTTCCAACACGTCGGCGGCCTTTTCTTCATCCAGCGCGGCAAACATGGATGTCTGCGTGTCTTTATCAAGGTCCTCGATGATATCCGCCACGTCGGACGGGTGCAGCATGGCGATTTTTTTCGCCTGAGCGCCGAGTTTCAGACCCGTTTGCCCAGCTTCCACAGTCTGGACATCATCCCACAAGATCAAACGGCTGGAGAGACTCTTGTGGAATGGCTTCAAAAGCGCTTTGAGTTGTTTGGCTACGCCAAGGCGGCGCAGCAGTCCTTCCAACCCAACATCCACCGCAATCAAGAAAATTCCGGTGGACACGACGGCCAGCCGTAGGTCATTGACACGCACAACCTTGTGCCCGTCCAGGTCGACGATCTGCTTGTCCAACATGCATTCGACCAGCGACAGAATTTTGTCGGAGCCAGTCACATCCTTATCGCGAAGGCTGTTGCAGAAAAAAGCATACTGTGGCCCGTCTTTTACAATGTCAATAGAAGAAATGTCCAGGGTAACGCCGCCGCGCAGTTTCAGAGCCACGATTTTTGGTCGTTCAAAGCTGGTGTCTACATACAAATCAGCAATTCGGCCGACCATACGATTTTCCCGTGCAATATAAACCGGTCTGCCAAGGATACGGCTGAAATAGAATTTAGAAGCCAGATACATGCATATCCCTCCCCATATAAAATGATTTTTAACCAGATCTGATGTAACGCATGGCAAAAGGACATGAAAATTCAGCACAAGGCCCGAGGACGCAGTAAAATAGATGCGTTGGCTGAACCGCTGTGCGCTTTATAGAACAGGCAGGATATCGTTACAGGTATAGAAGCCTGTTGTTTGCATTGAAATCTATGGAAAAAGAGACACTTGTAATCTTTGGTTATGTGTAAAAACACAAGAAAACGTGAGAAATTGCTTGTGCGGGTTCATGCCGAGGACGCTAACCACAAAAAAAGGGCGCAGAACGCCTTTTCCGTCTCCATCATAAGATTTTTGGCGGCACTTGTCAAGGCAACTTGATGCTTGTTTTTCAAATTTATTTGGAACAACAGGCGACTTGTCAGCAGTCTGCGGCGTTTGATTCTGGTTGCAGGATCTGCGTATATTGCGCTCCCTGCCTGAATAGAATGCATTGTTCCAAGTTTCTTGCAGGGGAGGGCTGTCGGCTTATGGTTTCAAGGGTAAAAGCGGACGCCGCGGTGCACGCGCGCGGTTTAAGCGAACGGGAAGCGAAAAAACGGCTGTCGAAATATGGACCGAATGTTTTTGCGCACGGCAAAAAAGTGCGGCCGCTTGGTATTTTTCTTGCACAGTTTCAGGATATATTGATCATCATTCTGCTTGTATCCACTGCGCTTTCGGTGTTTATGGGCGAAATGACAGAGGCCATTGCCATTTTGCTTATTGTAATCCTCAACGCGGTGATGGGGTTTGTGCAGGAATACCGAACCGAAAAAACGCTGGATGCGCTGAAAAACATGGCGGCGCCGTTGGCACGCGTGGTACGCGACGGAGAAAGCACACAAGTGCCCGCAGCGGATGTCGTGCCAGGCGACCTGTTGGAACTGGATGCGGGTGATCGTGTGGCGGCAGACGCGGCGCTGGTGGAAGGCGCCGGCGTACAGGTAGACGAATCACTGCTTACAGGCGAGTCGGTTCCGGTCGAAAAGCGGACGGAAAAGGCTGATAAGGTGTTCATGGGCACCATGATGACCAAGGGGCGTGCATTTGCCAGTGTGGTCGCTACTGGAATGCAGACAGAGATGGGCAAAATCGCCGGCATGATCTCGGATATTAAAGATGAACAAACCCCATTGCAAAAACGACTTGCAGAGCTGGGAAAATTCATCGCCATCGCTTGTCTGGTCATTTGTGCGGTGGTGACTGCCACAGGTATCCTGCGCGGCGAACCGGTCATGAACATGGTCATCATCGGCATTTCTCTGGCGGTAGCCGCCGTGCCGGAGGGCCTTCCCGCCATCGTGACCATTGCGCTGGCGCTGGGGGTGGGGCGGATGCTCAAACGCAATGCGCTCATCCGCAAGCTTACGGCAGTGGAAACGCTGGGCTGTGCCAGCGTGATCTGCTCCGATAAAACCGGTACGCTTACTGAAAACAAGATGACGGTACGGCGTGTCTTTACACCATTGCACGACTTGGCGGTAACCGGCAGCGGTTTTAATACGGCGGGTGACTTTTTGCAGGAAGGAAAAAAAGTGCGCGTGCGGGATTGGGAAGACGTCGCCCGCACAATGGAGATCGCCGCCAGCTGCAATAATGCAGAACTGCGATTTTCCCACGGACTGTTTCATAAAGGCAGGGTGGAAGTGGTGGGCGACCCCACCGAAGCCGCTTTGCTTGTCATGGCAGCGAAAGCGGGCATTACCCGTGAAATTGTGGACAGAACATATGAGACGCTGTTGGAGCTGCCGTTCGATTCGGAACGCAAATGTATGTCGGTGGTGGTGCGTGTGCATGGGCGGAAACGATTGTTTGTGAAAGGTGCGCCGGATGTCATTCTGGAAAAATGCCGCTGTGTGCATACGGGCAAGGGCGACGAGCTGCTGACCAACGCGCTGCGGGCGCGTATCCGGCAGGCGAACGATGAGATGGCGGATAATGCCCTGCGGGTGTTGGCCATGGCGTGGCGCGATCTGCCGGAGAACATAGGGGATACGCCGGAAATGCTGGAGACCGGTCTGACTTTTGCGGGCCTTGCGGGTATGATCGACCCGCCGCGCAAAGAAGCGTTTACGGCGGTGCGCAAATGTGTGCGTGCGGGAATCCGTCCGGTGATGATTACCGGCGACCACAAAAAAACTGCCGCCGCAATTGCGCGGGAACTGGGCATTCTGCGCGGGTCGGACGGCGTGCTGACCGGTTCGGAGCTGGATGCCATGAGTGACGCGGAACTCATGCGCGCGGTAAAGCATACATCGGTGTTTGCAAGGGTGTCGCCGGGACATAAGCTGCGCATTGTACGCAGTTTTAAGCGCAACGGCAATGTGGTCGCCATGACGGGCGACGGCGTAAACGACGCACCCGCTGTCAAAGAGGCAGATATTGGTGTGAGTATGGGTAAAACCGGCACCGATGTGACCAAAGAGGCTTCCGCCATTATACTGCTGGATGACAATTTTGCATCCATGGTCGCGGCAGTAGAGGAGGGTCGGGTTATTTACAGCAATATCCGCAAATTCATCCGTTATCTGCTATCCTGCAACATCGGGGAAATCCTGACCATGTTCATCGGGATGCTGATGGGGCTGCCTATCGTCCTTCAGCCCATCCAGATCTTATGGGTCAACCTGGTGACCGACGGGCTGCCCGCCATCGCGCTCGGGTTGGAGCCGCCGGAGGATGACGTGATGGAACAGAAACCGCGCGGTATTGATGAAAGTGTCTTTTCAAACGGTTTACTGGGAATGATGATTTTTCGCGGATGTCTGATTGGTTTGAGTACGTTGGGTGCGTTTATCAGCGTCTTACGCTTGAGCGGAGATCTGACAATGGCGCGCACAGCGGCATTTTTGACACTGGTTGCCGTGCAGCTTGTGCATGTGTTCGAGTGTAAATCCGAGCGGCTCACGCTGCCGCATATCCCGTTGTTCAATAATATCTGGTTGGTTGCGGCCGCGCTGGTTTCCGGTGCATTGATGCTGGTCGTTATTTGTGTACCCACACTGCGTCCGGTTTTTGGCACCGCTCCATTGGGGTTTGCCGCGACCTTGCGGGTGGTGGGCTACACGCTCATCGGGCCGGTGCTGTCGAGTATTTTGTTTGGTGGGAAGAGCCGCAAGCACGCCCGTGTCCACGCGCAGTGAGCTGTCCGTGCGGATACACAAACAGGCAGAACTTACCGCCGGATTCCGGCGAAAGTTCGAGCCGGCAGCGATGCGGAATGAGCGGGTGTGTGCAGGTTTTCCAAGCAAAAACAGAAAAAAGGCTGCCGCGGTATGCAAAGCTGCACCGCAACAGCCTTGGTTTGCAGGCTGTGTGTTTATTCGCTAAAACAACGTGGGCAAGGCTTAGATGATATTGACGTCTTTGCCCTCCATTACGCTGTTCATGTTGCGCACCGAGCACATTTTCCCGCACATGGTGCAGGTGCTGCTGTCCTCCGGAAAAGATTCCTTGCGGTAGCGGCGCGCTTTTTCGGGGTCGATGGCGAGTTCAAACATTTTCTCCCAGTTGAGGGCACGGCGGGCGTCTGCCATCGCATCGTCCCGTTTGCCGTCGTCCACGCCTTTAGCAAGGTCCGCGGCATGGGCGGCAATTTTCGCGGCGAAGATACCTTCGCGCATATCGTCATAAGTGGGCAGCCGCAGATGTTCCGCGGGCGTAACATAGCAGAGGAAATCTGCACCTGCCATGCCTGCCACAGCGCCTCCGATGGCGCTGGTGATGTGGTCGTAACCGGGTGCGATGTCGGTCACCAGCGGGCCCAGTACGTAGAACGGCGCGCCGTGGCAGAGCCGTTTTTCCAACTGCACGTTGGCGGCCACTTCGTTCAGGCGCATGTGACCCGGCCCTTCGATCATCACCTGCACGTGGCGTGCCCATGCACGTTTGGTCAGTTCGCCCAGGGTCATCAGCTCATGAATCTGGCTGGCGTCGGTGGAATCCGCGATACAGCCGGGACGGCAGGCGTCGCCGAGGCTCAGTGTTACATCATATTTTTCACAGATGTCAAGCAGTTCGTCGAATCGCTCATAGAAGGGGTTTTCCGCATTTTTCAGCTGCATCCATGCATAGATGAGCGAACCGCCGCGCGAGACGATGTTGAGCTTGCGGCCGTTGCGGGCGAACGTGGCGGCAGTGCTTTGGTTGATGCCCGCATGTACCGTCATGAAGTCCACGCCGTCCCGGGCGTGCTGTTCGAAGACGCGGATGAATTCATCCGCCGTGATGTCCGCGAGATCTTTGTCATAGAAACCTACGGCATCATAGACCGGCACAGTGCCGATAGATGCGGAAGACATCTCGATGAGGCGGCGGCGGAACTCGCCCGTTTTTCCATAGGAGCTGAGATCCATGATGGCTTCAGCCTTGAGGTTGATGGCTTCCTTGACTTTTTCCAGCTCCGCGTCCATGTTGCAGCAGTCCTTGGAAACGCCGAGGTTGACATTGATCTTGGTTTTCATGCCCTCGCCGATGCCTTCCGGCACCAGCGACGTATGGTTCTTATTTGCCGGGATGGCGATGCGTCCGGAGGCAACACGCTTCATCAGCAGCTGCGGGTCCATTCCCTCTTTTTCGGCGACGGCGCGCATTTGTTCGGTCAGGATGCCCTGAGCGGCAGCATCCATCTGTGTGGTGTATGACATTATGCAGTTCTCCTCCATAGAATCGCAGGAAACCCATCAGAAAAGCGTCTGCCCGAAAGGCAGACGCTTGATACGCAACAGAAATGCTGCGTTTGCTTCCCTACGCCAGTCTTAACTAACAGGTTCAAAGGGTCAGGTTTTAACCTTCTCAACCGAAACGGTCCCCCCGCAAACAATATGTGATTGTCCTACGCACAGGCATACCCATGCGTATAATAAAAACAGTATAGCATACGTTTGCCTAAAAGTAAAGGCAGGCGGGCGGACTGTCCTTCTACGCGTGTAGGACCACACTGTTGAGTGTGTGCAGACAAATAATGACCCTGAATTTACCAATTTACTGTCCAGCATGTTTGGCAAACCGACACTGATACACAAGCGACCGTGCGCACCACCTTGACAATTGTTATCCCGTATTTTATAATACAAGCTGGTTGGCAGTGATTTGCTCAGCCAATTCATGAATGAAGGAGAATGCCTTTTGTCATCGGTTTCGGTATTTTTGGCAGTGAAGCAGCCTAAAAAGGGGTAAGTGCGCCCTTTTGGCTTGTTTGACCGCGGAAATACCCGATGATGGAGGCTTTTTGCACCGCAAAAGGTCGTCTGGCCTATGCGGTGTTTTTTGTTGTGTTTCCAGCGCAAACGGCCGAATTGCACGCCTTGCCATTGCAGTTTTAACTGAAATAACAGGATCAGCGGCGTTCCAGCCGTGCTAAAAGGAGATACAGACATTGAGTTTATTGGAAGTTACAAATCTTTCCCATACATTTGGGGATAAGGTCGTTTTTAGAGATACGGGGCTGTCTTTGTTTCGCGGAGACAAAATGGGCCTGACCGGCTACAACGGCGCGGGGAAGAGTACACTGCTCACCATGCTGGCGGGTATCACTATTCCGGATGATGGGCGCATTTTTTGGAACCCCAAGATACGGGTCGGTTATCTTGATCAACAGGCACAGATCAAGGATGCCGATTCGGTAGGAGCATATTTAAAAACGGCATTTCAGTATTTATATGACGCCGCGGCTGAAATCGAGCGATTGAACGGAATGATCGTTTCGTGCAAGGACGACGTAAAATTGCAGGAACTTTTGCAGCAGATGGGCGACGCGCAGGATATATTGGACAGCGGCAATTTTTATGCCATTGACAGCGATGTGGAAAAAGTGGCGGCGGGGCTGGGCATCAAAGCGTTTGGCTTGGATACGCCGGTCAGCAAACTGAGCGGGGGACAGCGCGCCAAAGTTATGCTGGCCAAACTTTTGCTGCAAACGCCGGATGTGCTGCTGCTCGACGAACCTACCAACTTCCTTGACCATGCGCATATCGAGTGGCTGGCAAAATATCTGGCTGCATTTAAAGGGTCGTTTATCCTGGTTTCACATGATTTTACGTTTCTCAACCGGGTTGTCAACTGCATCTGTGATATCCAGAACTACGCTGTTACGCGATATAACGGCACATACGAGAGTTTTGTGCGTCAAAAAGAGCAGCGTGCGGAAGAATATGCGCGCAATTATCACCGCCAGCAAAAAGAAATTGCGAAGCTGGAGGATTATGTGAGCCGCAATCTGGCACGTGCGTCTACTACGGCGATGGCACAAAGCCGTCGCAAGCAACTGCAAAAAATGGACAGGCTGGAGAAACCCCAGAACGACCCTGAACCAACCTTCCAGTTTCAATACCGCAAAGTGTCTCCCAAAGTGCTGGTCAAGATTCGTGGGTTGGAAGTCGGCTACCACGAACAGCTGCTGCCCAAAATAGACTTGCAGATCCGAGCGGGCGAAAAGGTGTGCATCAGTGGGTTCAACGGGATCGGCAAATCGACTTTTTTGAAAACCGTGTGTGGGCTAATCCCGAAACTGGGTGGTGTACTGCGGTTGGATGAAGACACGGTTATCGGATATTATGAGCAGGAACATCATTGGGAACAGCCCGAGCGAACCGCCTTGGCTGAAGTGAAAGACGCATTTCCGACCTTGCGTGACAAAGAAATCCGCGCCAAGCTGGCGCAATGCGGCTTGCGTGCCGAACATGTGCTGCAAAGCCTATCGAGTTTGAGCGGCGGGGAGCAAGCAAAAGTAAAAATTTGCAAACTGGTGCTGCGTCCCTGCAACCTGCTGGTGCTGGATGAGCCCACCAACCATCTGGATGTGAAAGCCATCGCGCAGTTGGAAGAGGCGATCGCCGCGTTTGAAGGTGCGGTGGTGTTCGTATCCCACAGCTCTGATTTCTGCAAGGATATTGTGCAGAAACGACTGGATATGGAAGCGCTTTTCGATTAAAGGCAATATTTTGACCGGTGTGCGGATTTTTCGCACGCCGGTTTTTTTATAAAAGCGATTGACAAAAACAGTTGCTATATGTAATATTGTATTATTACAGCCACACAATTATTCAAAAAGGGCAGACAAACGGAGGAGATGGCATGAACAGACTGGTCATTCAAGAAATGAAAAAAGCGTTTGGTGAAAAGCAGGTGCTAAAAAAGGTGGATTTCACCTTTGAGCAAGGCAAAATCTATGGTCTGCTCGGTCGAAACGGCGCGGGTAAAACTACATTGTTTAACTGCCTTTCGGGCGACCTCGCGCCGGACGGCGGTACGGTAATGCTTGAGCAGGATGGGCAGCGCCGCCCGCTGACACCGGAAGATATCGGGTATGTGTTTGCAACACCGATTCTCCCGGAATTTCTTACTGGCTATGAGTTCTTGAAGTTTTATATGGAGATACAGGCGGCACACATAAAAACCACCAACACGATCGATGATTATTTCGATCTGATCAAGATTGAGCGGGAGGATAGGAACCGGCTCATTAAAGAGTATTCCCACGGGATGAAGAACAAACTGCAAATGCTGTTATTCCTCATCGCACGGCCACCGGTAATTTTGCTGGACGAACCGCTCACATCGTTCGATGTAGTAGTCGCACTGGAAATCAAAAAGTTGCTGCGCGCCATCCGCAGCAAACATATTCTGATTTTTTCGACCCATATTCTACAGCTGGCGACCGACCTCTGCGATGAAGTGGTGGTGCTGCACGAGGGAAGCCTATCGTCAATCGATGAGGCCACCTTGCACAGCAACACATTTGAAGCGAAAATTTTGGATATGCTGAAGGATGAAAAAGATGTTTAAAACCTTATTTTTGCTTTTTCAAATATCCGTATCATCTACCGTGAACGGCGTGTTGTATTTTTTTCGCCGTCTGCCATTGGTGGGAAAGCTGATTCCAGAGCGCTCCTATGGAAATTTTGGGTTGAAAAAGAGCCTGTCCGTGGCAGCCGCCATTGTAAATGTCTTTTTGCAGGTTTTGAAATCTCTTTTTTTTGTGGGGGTACTGATTGGGCTGCCGACGGTGCTTTTTTCCATGCGTCCATACGGCGCATTGCGATTTGAAAATTATCTGTATCTGTTTGCCGTGTTCAATCTGTTGACCGGTCCTCTCTATCTATCTGCCGCGCAGCGTAACACCAAACAAGCATTCGTATCCATCCGGTTAATGCGTATGGACGCGCGTATGTATCTGACGACTATATTGCTGGGGGATGGAGTTCTTCGTCTGCTTTATGCCGCTCCGGGAGTGTTTTTGTTTTGCATTCTGTTTGGCGGTGCACTCTGGCAGGGTTTTTGGCTTTTGGCATTGCTGTTTATCATGCGTTTGCTGGGCGAGGCCATACATATGTTGCATTTCCAGCTGCGTGGGCGGTTCATACCCAATGTTATTTGCACTTGTATCCTGGGAGCGGGGGGCGTCGCCGGTTTTCTGCCGGTGTTTTTTCATCACCCGCTCCGTTTAGCCCCATGGTTATTCCAATGGCAGGTGCTTTTAGCAGTTGCATTCTGTGGAGGCGCCGTAATAGCATATATTCTGCGGTATCCACTGTTTCCAGCCATGGCACGGCAGGCAATCAATCCTGATCGTTTGACAAAGACCATGGATAAAAGCGCTAGATTTAAAGATGTGCAAATGCGGGAAAAGGATTTTTCGCAAAGCCTTCGGCAGACCAAGCAGTATCAAAACAAAAAGGGATACGATTATCTGAACGCCCTGTTTTTTGCCCGGCACCAGCGACTGCTTTGGCAGCCGGTGCAGAAGCGGTTATTTGGCGTTGCAGCGGGGTTTCTGGTGTTGGCGGTTATGGTAAAAATGGCTCCTGGTTTTTCCGTATTTGTCAAGGGAAACAGCTATCGTATTTTCCCGTTATTTGTGCTGCTGATGTATGTCCTCTCGATTGGCGCGCGGGTGACCAAAGCGATGTTTTATAATTGTGATGTCAGCCTGCTCCGCTATCCGTTTTACCGCCGCAAAGAAGTGCTTCTGCATAATTTTCGGGTACGCCTGCTGGAAATCATCCGGCTTAATCTGCTCATTGCGGTTGCAGCGGCGGCAGCGGGGGTCGTACTGCTGCATTTATGCGGTGTGACTTGGCCCGCCGGACAGATTATCGCGTTTATACTGTGTGTTTTATGTCTGTCCGTCTTTTTTTCCGTACACCATTTGTTTTTATACTACGTATTTCAGCCGTATTCCGCTGAACTGGATATGAAAAATCCATTTTTTTTCGCCATTAATTTTGTCATTTATGAGCTTTGCTACCTCAGCACCCAGCTGCATAGCCTACCCACCTATTTTTCTGTAATTGTGTTGTCAGCTACAATCGCTTACAGCCTTGTGGCGTTGCTGTTGGTTTGGCGGTTGGCGCCGAAGAGGTTTCGGTTGAAGTAGCAGAGAACAGTTGCAAAAAAAGATGGGCTGTTTACCGTGCAAACGGAAAACGGCCCATCCGGCATATTGGATTAAAAGTTTTTTAAAACTCAGAGTTCCAACTGGATATTGTATTGTTTAAGCCAAAAGTTGACTTGCAGCAGGTATGCCAGCAGCTGCGGGCCGGTCATCAACTGCCCAAACCAAGGACTTTTATAAGCGGTGCCGCGTGTATCCACAATTTCCCGCACCTTTTTACGGTCAATCAGTTCCAGCAGAGGTGCGTTCGGGTCTTTTAAAATTGCATCCATCCGTTGGCAGACGATGTCGGTATAGACCGGGTTGTGTGTTTTCGGATAGGGGCTTTTTTTGCGTTCTACGATTTCTTTTGGCAAAATATCGGACATTGCAAGGCGCAGCAGTCCTTTTTCGCGCCCTCCGGCAAATTTAAGAGCGGACGGCAGATTGAATGCGTACTGTACCAGCCGATAATCCGCAAATGGTACACGTACTTCCAAAGAATTAGACATACTCATGCGGTCCTTGCGGTTCAGCAAGTTGACCATGAACCATTTGATATTCAGATAAAAGAGTTCCCGCATCCGAAAATCGCGCCGGCTTTCATTTTCTAAATGCGGTACTTGCCGAAGTGTGTCCAGATACTGATGCCGGACACAGCCTTCAATGTCCAGCGTTTGCAGGGCAGGGGAGAGAATAGCGCACCGGTCTCCCACAAAGCGCGACCATGGGAATGTATCGGCGTAGATCATATCGTCGTGCATATACCATGGATATCCGCCAAACAGTTCATCGGCACATTCACCTGAGAGTGCAATGACATAGTTTTTGCGAATTTCTCCGCAAAATAAATATAAAGAAGAATCGATATCTGCCATGCCGGGCAGATCGCGCGCGACGACGGCGTTCTCCAGTGCGTCAGCCAACGCGGCATGGCGCTCAATGTATGTGTGGTGATGCGTCTTGGAGAATTTCGACATTTTTTCTGCCCAGACCTGATCTGGTGTAGGCTGGAATAGGCTTGCTTTAAAGTATTTGTCATTGTCTGTGTAATCTATGGAGTAAGTTTCCAGTGTTTTGCCGTGGCTTGCAAAGGCGCGTGCCGCCACAGCAGTGATACCGGAGGAATCCAGCCCGCCGGACAGAAATGTGCAGAGAGGCACATCTCCCACCAGTTGGCGTTCCACCGCGTCTGTGAATAAAGAACGCAGATGTTCGACGGCTTCTGCTTCCGTTTCGTGGTTTTCTTCTGCCGTCGGCTTCCAGTATTCGCGTAGAAGCGAGGTGTCGGGCGTTACTTTTAGGAAATATGCGGGAGGCACTTCATGTATGCCTTTAAAAACACCGCTTCCCGGTGCAGTAGCCGGCCCTAATGCAAACAGCTCGGTCAAGCCATCACGGTCCACGACGGGTTGAATCGCGGGATGTGCAAATAAAGTCTTGATCTCCGAACCAAATATCAGCGAATTTCCGCGCCACGCATAAAATAGAGGCTTGACACCCAACGGGTCGCGTGCGAGGAATACGGTCTGCGCCATTTCATCCCAGACCGCAAACGCAAAAATGCCATTGAGTTTTTGCAGGCAATCCGCACCCCAACGAATGTATGCGGCAAGCAGAACCTCCGTGTCGGAGTATGCGTCAAATGAAAAGCCGCACGCGATCAATTCACGCCGCAGGTCTTCGGTATTGTATAGCTCGCCGTTATAAATCAACACATAATGTTTGCCGTTTACGGTTTTGTGCATGGGCTGTTTGCCGCCCTCTGCATCTACAACAATAAGTCTTCGGTGTCCAAACAACACATGTGGGCTAAAATAATGTCCCTCAGCATCCGGACCGCGTTCCTTAAGTGTATCGGTCATATGTAGGATGATCTGCTGATTTTCTTCAATATTATCAGTAAAATTTACCCAGCCGGCTATACCGCACATATCCATCACCTTCCCTTTTAGCCTATGCTGAGGAGGAAAAAGGTGTGAAAACGACCATTGTTCTATAGGCTATTAGAATCAACTTCCCATATCTTCTTATAAGTTCTTATAAGTTCTCATAACTTGTGTCATCAAAATGTCACCAAAGAAGGATTTGCGGGTACAATGATGAAAGTAAAAGCGCCTTGTGTTACAATAAAATGAAGGAAGCGCCAACTGCTACAGGAGGTAACTCAATGAATGACAACAATCAAAAGCTTATCACGCTTATCACTGACGACATCATTTTGCCGGATGGTCAAATCAATTACAATAGAATCAATTTGATTTCTGGAGCGATTGCATTACCGATTGTCCGATCATTGTGTGAGACTGATACCAAAGACATGGAAATGGTTCAGAAAATACACGATACTTTTTCGGGTCTGTTCTATTCCGGGCAGTATCAGGAATTGTATGATTCTATTGATGAATTATATGGAAGCATGGGGCTTCAAATGACTCTTGCTGCAATATCCAAGAATCACGAAGCGCTTGCCTATTTCGTAAAATCCTTTTTGTTGGACTACGAGGATATCATGGAGGACTATCGAATCGAAAAATCCGTCAATTGAATCTTCCATATCGGACCAATATGCTTGTGATCCCGCCTAAAACGGTGGGCTTTTTTTATGCCTGAAAAAAGAACTGGAGATACAGAATTGATTTGGAATCGGAAAACAACAATGTCTTGAAAGTTCTGACGCATGGTAACAAATATATTGTATTGGCGGTGGCAGCCGGTAATACAACATTGATGATTCATGATAAAAGCAGCGATTCGTATAAAATCGTTAGAGTGCATGTTGAATAGGGAGAAACTGAATGGCTGCAAAAATTATATGGATTTGCGTCTTGATCTTCTGGATAGGTCTTGGAATTTTCCGCTGCGTCAAGAAAAGGCATTCCATTGTATCGGAGGTGTACACGGACTTCTATGTGTGCCTGATTATCTTTCTGTTTCTGATAACACAATAAGCGTCTGGCATCAAAACATCCAGAAAGTGTGACCAATCAAAAAACCGGAGGAAAACATGAAAAAAAAGTTGAAAACAATCCCTAAACTATGGAACGAATTTGAATTCTCGCTTGACCGGCCATCGCCGCCCTATCAAAGGAATTCTGTTAACGCAACGGCGGATGCAGATGGATTTCACTGTGTTGCCGACTGTGCCCCGGAACTTGCCGGGATGACAATCGCTTGTCTGCTGAACAATTTTTCTGATACCCCAACCAACGTCTCCCGCGTGTGTCGGGGTATTGCCGCCTGGGTAGAAGCAAAAAACAGAGAAACAAGCTGAAAAAATATCGCATTGCGGCACATTGCATTATCGCTGCCGCAGCCATTCTAATGAGCGCCTGTTATTTGGCGTTCTTTATTTTTGCCTAAAGGAGAACTGTAACATGAATACAGCTGAACAGAATCTGAGCAAGCGTATGGAGCAGTCGGGCGCGATCAGCGCCACAAGTAAAAATGGGAAAGTCACCGTTTACGCAACCAAAGACGCGGTTTTGAACGCCTCGCTGTTGGCACACCTTGTAGACGCACTTTTGCGGCAGGGCACCAACCGTGAATTTATTTTAGCAGCTGTTCAAGCAGGCTTGGCCGCCGTCGCGTGAAAGGAGAGACCCATATGAATCCGTTTAACCCGTACTGCATTGCGCGTGGACTTGTGGCTGAGAACCGTCCGTCTATTAATGGAGCAGAAGATGCCGAATGTCGCGCGTCCCGCATTTTCGCCGTGGTTGTTCCGGAAACTGGCGTAGTAGTTCGTACTTTCGGGGTAGATTCCGCTTTGTCGGTTTGTCTGAAATCTATTGCCACCGCCCTTGTAGAAAAGGATATGTCCCCATTTGCTCTTATGCTGTCTGCCCAACAGGGCAAAGACGAAAACCTGTTTAAGCAGGAGATGAAATGGGGGTTCAGCCATACAGCCCCGGTCTCTATTCTTGCGGAAATCGAATATCACAGCTCCGTCCCGGGAGTTTCCGTAAAAACTGTTGGAGACCCGGATAGCTGGTCCCATCTTCTGGTTGTTCTGGTTTACTACCTGTTAAAAGAAGGCTTTCCGTTTGATGCCATCATTGACTGCCTGCAAACAGGCGCTCGCAACGTGACGAAAATGTGAGGGAATAAGTATGAACGCAAATGTAAAAATTCTTGCGAATCAAAAGGGCGGCGTTGGAAAGACCACCACGGCGGAGAGCCTGGGCATTGGCCTTGCACAGAATGGGAAAAAAGTTCTGCTGATTGACGGCGATGCGCAGGGCAGCCTGTCCGCCAGCCTTGGTTACACAGGAAGAGATGACTTCGACGTGACATTGGCCAGCATGATGGAAAAGATTATTCGTGGCCAACCGGTGGATTTCCGAAACGGTTTGCTCCATCACAGCGAGGGTGTTGACCTCATACCAGCCAGCATTGACCTCGCTAACACCGAATTGTCTTTGGTCGGTCTACCAATGGGGCGCGAGCGCATATTGAGCAAACTCATTGAGCAGGCCCGTCCGTACTACGATTTTGTGATCGTTGATTGCCAACCGTCCCTTGGGATGATGACCATCAACGCCTTGACGGCGGCGGACAGCGTGATTATACCCGTACAGGCGGATTTCCTTTCCACGCGCGGACTGCAACAACTGCTCAAAAGCATTGCGCAGACGCGCGAATACCTCAATCCCCGCTTACAGGTAGACGGCATCCTGTTCACAATGGTCAACAGCCGGACGGTGTTCAACCGCGAGATTCAGGAAAAAATAAGCACCGCATATGGCACCATCATTCCCGTTTTCGAGTCCAGCATTCCGTATTCCGTCCGCGCCGCCGAATCTCCCGCTAAAGGCCGCAGCATTTACCAGCATGACCCGGATGGAAAAGTAGCCACCGCATACAAGGGGCTGACCCGCGAAGTGCTGGAGCAGGGAAGAGATCAACACCGAGCGGTGCGGCCGCCTGCAAG
>NZ_JBDNLG010000049.1:0-21486 GCF_047718355.1 Ethanoligenens sp. | reverse complement strand
AAATGGGATATATTAAGACAGGCAGTTGCAAAGGAAGACAAAATATGGCAGTTTTGGAGGTAGAATTCCATGAAATCAACAGGCATTGTTCGGAGAGTGGACGAGCTTGGCAGAATTGTTTTGCCGATCGAGCTTCGTCGTACGCTTGAGATCTCCGAGAAAGATGCACTTGAAATTTACGTGGACGGGGATGCGGTTGTGCTAAAGAAATATGAGCCATCCTGCATTTTTTGCGGAAACGCAAAGGACGTCGTAAACTTCAAAGGCAGAAATATTTGTCCCGCTTGTATTAAAGAGTTGACGAGCAAATAAATCGTTACATAATGTGTACGCAAAAATGCCTTTCCAGATAATAGGAAAGGCATTTTTTGCGTACACTTTTCTTTGCCTATGTGTTTTTTCTCCGCAGTTTTGCAAAAAACGTCTGCAAAAGATCGCGGCACTCTCCCTCCAATACACCGCCTTTTACCACAGGATGGTGGTTAAAGGGACATGAAAAGAGATCAATCACAGATCCTGACGCACCGCCCTTTAGGTCATACGCCCCAAACACGACGGTATCAATCCGTGCATTTATAATCGCACCGGCGCACATAGGGCATGGTTCCAGTGTCACATACAAGGTACAGTTTGACAGCCGCCAGCTGCCAATCGCTCGGCAAGCCGCGTTAATTGCTTCAATCTCAGCATGGGCAATAGCGCTCTTTCCGGTTTCGCGCCTATTTCGACCGACCGAGAGAATTGCACCGTCCTTGACAATGACAGCGCCGATTGGCACTTCCCGCTCATGTTCAGCAAAAACGGCTTGTTCCAACGCAAAGCGCATCCAGCTTTCGTGTGTGTTGTGTTCCCTTTCCATTACAAGATCCTTAGCCCAGCAATACAAAGTAGAATAAACAAAACAGTAAATATAATCATGCCGGGGGTCAAAAATGCGCGTTTAAACAAAAAAGACATCGGCAACGGCGTTTTAAATGTGCGCTTCAACCAGCCCTTTATGGATTGGCGGCTGCGCAACATCACGATCATACTGATTGCAATAGCCAAAAGGCCTACTCCCAGGCCCATGTAAAGCAGGTTTCCTACCATACTGCCTGCGCGCAATTCTACATAGTTTACCACCGTGGCCATTAAATTGACCGAAGCGTGCATCAGAATGGTAGCCCAGATTGAATCAAATTGAATTACAAAATACCCCAATGCCAGACCGACTAAAAAAGCCAGCGGAAATTGTGCCAAATTTCCATGCATCATTGCAAACAAAAGCGAAGAAAACAGAATGGCAAAACCGTTGCCATAAGGACGCAAGCTTTGCAGGATTACCCCTCGAAAAATAAATTCTTCACAAAACGGCGCCAACACACAAAAGAAAAGTACATACAACACTACCAAGCCCGGCTGGGATGGAGGTACCATATCAGGAACATTGATTCGCAAATGCAAAAACCCTAAAAATACCTCAATGTAGATGCTGACCAAAGCGGAAACAAAAGAAAGAGCAAGTGCCATAACCACCGCTGCCGGCAGCCATTTCTTCTGCCGTATGCGGCGAATTGGCACAATGGCAGATGGGTTCTTCTTCAAACAAAATACTAAAAGAATAAATGGTATGAACATATACGAAAAGTAGCAAATCATGTTCTGCAAAAGCGCTGCTGCCGTATCATACCGTTGAAAAGAATCAATACTCCTCTTCAAATCAAACAATGTAAACTGTCCGTGCCAGATAATCTGTATGACGCCGCCGATTGCCACTAACACCAGTACTATCACAGCCGCGACCACTTGTTGAGACGCAAGGGCAAATCCAGCCACATTTGACATGCTGCGCAATTTGTGTACATCCCGCAGCACCTGCTCCGCCTCGTGAGACGATGAATCTAATTCTTCTATCAATGACCAGCGCGCATTCTTTTGCACTGCACGGCCCTCATTTCTTTATAATATAGGTTTTCTGCTTCATGGAGCAATACAACTGGCAAACACCTTCAAAAAACCGCGCCAAGTCAAGCTTGTCCGGCGTAAAGCGTCTTTGCACACCGCTATCGGAAATATCTCGCACTTGTTCACCGCTGCTCCGCTTCAAGTTTATATATAATGAATAGGACAGTGTTATACCAACAGTTCCTGCTAAAAGATATCACAAACTCTGCTTCATATTGTAAACAAATATCCTCTTTTTATTATACCTGTGCCGTACACCCGTGTCAATGAACGCGCTTAACTGCCATTTTATTTCTTTATGTAAGATTGCCTCGCGGCAATCTTTAATATGCATGTGTAAAAATGTGGGTAATTGCTCAATCACATTTGTTTTTGCAGCAAGGTTTAACTTGCCGGTAGACATTCATTCTGGGAAACGTCCCATTGGGTTGGTCCAAACGGCGGCAAGGATTCCGGTGGTCTCTGCAAGAGCACCCTCGGTTTCGGTTACCGCAGCAGCACGCAAGGGGTAATAGAATTAAAGGCCAGCACATATCATTTCACCTCCAGTAAACAGTTTATGCACAAACGGATACAGGGTTCGTCCCACGACAGATACGCAAAAACATTCCGCTTCTGCCAATATGCAAAAACTCAAAATGCAGACAGAAAATGCTTGCTTTTGCCTGAGGAATCTGTTAAAATATAAGATGTCGTGCGTGGCGAAGCATGTTTTGCCACGTTTACTTGCGTATTGAATATTCCATACAAGGAGGTGCAGATAGATGGCAAAATGCGATATTTGCGGAAAAAGCCTGACATTTGGTATTAAGGTTTCTCACTCTCATCGGCGTTCTAATCGGACATTCCAGCCGAATATTAAGCGTGTGAAAGCGATTGTAGAGGGCACACCCCGGCATATTCATGTATGCACAAGATGCCTGCGCTCGAACAAGGTTACACGTGCGGTATAAAATGGCATGGTTTATAAAATCCGGCGGCTCTGATAAGAGGCTGCCGGATTTTATTTTTTATCAGCGCCTGTCGCACACTTTGTTGTATATATGGTGAAGCCAATCTGATTCTTGCGGGCAAAGTGCCGCAATCGTAACACTGCACCATGAATCGGAAGGAGATGGTACTTATGCAGTTCATTACTGTTTCAGGACCTCCATCATCGGGAAAAACCTCCGTCATCTTACGTGTGCTGGATGTGTTGGAAACAGACACCCGCAAGATTGGCATCGTCAAGTTTGACTGCCTTTCTACCACGGACAAGGAAAAATTTCAGGCACGCGGACTTGCTGCACGGGTACTCCTCTCCAAGGGTATCTGTCCCGACCACTATTTTGCCAGCCACGTAGAGGAAGCCGTCCACTGGGGTGTTACAAACGGATATTCCTATCTGTTCAGTGAAAGTGCCGGACTTTGCAACCGCTGTTCCCCGCACATCAAGACGGTAATGGCAATTTGCGTCATTGATTGCCTGTCCGGTGTGAATACGCCAAAAAAGATTGGACCCATGCTCAAATATGCAGACGCAGTGGTCATCACCAAAGGTGATATTGTTTCACAGGCCGAACGGGAGGTTTTCGCCGCCTATGTGGGATTCTCAAACCCCAATGCAGAACTTTTTTTCGTGAATGGGATTACGGGGCAGGGCGCATTTGATTTTGCGTCTTTTCTGAAGACCGCGCCTGCGATTTCGAGTGTAGCCGGCAAAAACATTCGATTTCCCATGCCTGCGGCCGTATGTGCCTATTGCTCTGGGCAGACCGGCATCTCGGCGCATTAATCTCTCATATATCAAACTTCATTATGCGCGGCAACTTTACCAAAGCAACGACAGGCAGGTGTAATATTATGGAAGACACGCGGTTGAACGAACCTATTGAAGACCTATCCAAACGCTATCCGTTTACACGTGACTATTTGTGGTCAATTGGCATTACCCATATAGATGCAGCTTTAACGCCAACAGAACTATTTGCGCAGCAAAACGAGATTGCATTAGAGGAAATAGGGGTTTTCAAGCAAGATTTACCTGTAAGATTTCTCTCATACTTAGACGAAATGGAACAAATTGATCGGCGAACCGATACACACATTGATTCACTCACGATATTGGGCGGGCGCAACAAGTACGGACACACGGAGGATATTTCTGTCACAATGCATCCGGGAGACATCCTCTGCATTGTGGGTCCCACAGGGTCCGGCAAAAGCCGCTTGCTTGGAGACATCGAATGCCTTGCACAGGGCGATACGCCCACCGGGCGGCGGATTTTAGTGGATGGCGAGCCGCTTGACAGCAAAAAGCGCCGCACTCTTACACGCCGGTTGGTGGCGCAGCTTTCCCAAAACATGAACTATGTTATGGATCTTTCGGTACGTGAATTTGAAAAAATTCATGCATCCACGCGGATGACCATGCATCCAGACGAAACAGATGGCGTGGCAGAAGCAGTAATTGCGTCAGCTAACAGTTTGGCGGGTGAAAAATTTGCACCCGATGTTTCGCTCACACAACTTAGCGGAGGACAATCCCGCGCGTTGATGATTGCGGATACCGCATTGCTCAGTGCTTCCCCCATCATCCTCATCGATGAGATTGAAAATGCGGGGATTGACCGTAAACGTGCTCTGGAAGTGCTCGCAAAGCACGAAAAAATTGTACTTATGGCAACTCACGATCCCATTTTAACGCTGCTGGGTCACAAACGACTCATTATTAAAAATGGAGGTATTTCAAAAGTCGTCGAAACGACGTATAATGAACGTAAGAACCTACAAAGTTTGGAAAAAATCGACGCAAAATTATCGGAATTGCGCGATCGGCTCCGCGGCGGAGAAACACTTGATTTTCCACTGGACACTTTCTTCAGTGGGACAGAAACAAGTGATTAAAAGGGAGGATTCTTATGAAGATTCGTATGGATTTTGTTACCAACAGCAGTTCGGCAAGCTACGTGGTTTCCATGGATCGCAAGGCCGCCGAAGAATTTAACAAATTTGATCAGACCGACCCGTCCGAACAATCCAAAAGTCGTATTTACAAACAGGTCGCAGAAGATTTGCAGAAGAACGGTGCCAAAACAGATGTAAACGGACATGAAATATACACCAAAGTCTATCAAATTGGTAACAAAAAAGAGCTGCTGTTTGATACCTCTTTCTCCAAGCCTATCGAGGATGTGGATTTCTCCTCTATGGACGACCAGGAATTATGGCGATATATCAAAGGAGAATATATAACCAAATCACGCATTGCCAGCGAATTCAAGGCATTTGGCACTATGATCGTGCCCCATATGAAACCTGAAATTGCACGGATACTGGTCGTGAAGAATGAGACATTCGACCAATTTGTCACCAATCGGCATGGGGAATCGGATGATATAAAAATCTGTCGTATTGCGCGCCTAATGACCGCGGATATAAAACAAACCGGCGAAAAATTCACCGTGGGCGATCAAGAAGTTTACTCCAAAGTCTATACGTTTCACCGCAAAGACGACTGCATCTACGATGACGGTTTTGGAAAATCCGTGGATGAGGTTGATTTCGCATCTATAGACGACGAGTTGCTGTGGCGCTACATCCGGGGAGAATATTTAGTTAAAAGCAGGCTGGGCACCGAGATACGCGGTTTCCGCACACTGCCCGCACCGCGAGCGGACCAAGTGGTACCGTCATGAAACTCCGCAGACATGGCGACGGTTATCATTTCTTTGGGGATACACAAAGTGGAATCACGATGCGTTGGGGACACACACTGGCAGAAAACCCCGTGCGTGCACCTTGGCCGGAATTGGCTGATATCTCTATCAGCAACCACTGCACCAAGGGCTGCCCTTTTTGTTATAAGAACAGTACCGACAATCACGTATTTATGAGTCCTGCGGAATACGCGGCCGTGCTGAAACATCTTCAAAGCGACCGCTGGGGCAACGTGTTTCAAGTGGCACTTGGCGGCGGAGAACCCCTGGAGCACCCCCAGTTTGAACAAATTCTGCAAATCACCCAGCGTGCAGATGTGGTCGCCAATTTTACTACCAACGGCTTGCATCTGGATAACGCTGTAGCAAGAATGCTCAGCGGCCGCGTCGGCTCGGTGGCACTTTCTGTGGGAACCGCATTGGAAATCGACCCGCAAAAAATCCGTCTGCTTGTAGATGCCGGCGTACATGTCAACCTCCACTTTGTACTCAGTGATTCTTCACTGGACGATGCCATCGCACTCTTAAATGGCCGATACAACGATCTGTTGCTGGGCATCGACAGCGTCATTTTTCTAACATACAAACCTGCCGGGCGCGCCGCGGACAGTGACTGCTTACATGCGAACAATCGCTTGCTGGCTTTTGCTTCGTTGGTAGATAAAAACGACTGTTGCGCACGCATTGGCTTCGATGCATGCTTTGTGCCGTTCCTAATGCGGCATACGGATGTAAATACAGATTTTATCGACCCCTGCGAATGTGGTTTTTTCTCTGTTTATGTGGATGAACATATGCAGGTTAAACCCTGCTCTTTCTGCAACGAGGACCGCTATTGCTTCAGCTTGCACGAACACACCATGCAGGAAATCTGGGAGAACCTATTTGAACCTTATCGGCAAGAGGTATGCAGTAATATTTGCCAGTCCACTTGCAAAAATTTACAAAACTGTCGTGGTAAATGTTTGTTTTATGAACAGCTTGCACTTTGCTTTACGCCTGCCTGTATCAATCAAACGCCGCAAACAGGGATAACCGTCGACTGACTTTCTAAGACTTATGCATTATTATGGATTGTATTTACCGCAACTGCACTGTGATTGGAGGAAATATGGCTGTTTCTAATCAGATGATCGACCATTGGCTGGAGGAAGATATCCCCTACTTTGACTTAACGACTCATCTTCTTGGTATCGGGCAGCAAAAGGGGAGCATTTCCTATGTGTGCCGCCACACAATCACGCTCGCCTGCGTTGAGGATGCGGTACGCATCCTCGAGCGGCAGCATATCCACGTCACCACCTGCCTGCCCTCCGGTACGCAGGTTGAAGCGGGTGAAGTCTTTCTGCGTGGTGAAGGAACCGTAGAAAACCTTCACACCGCATGGAAGGTGACCCAAAACTTGTTGGAATATGCCTGCGGCATATCTACCCGTACCAAACAGTTGGTGGATACCGCCAAAGCCGTCAACCCGGAAATCGCGGTTTTTACCACACGCAAGAGTTTTCCCGGCACCAAACAAGTTTCCATTCAGGCGGTACTGGCAGGCGGTGCGCTGCCACATCGTTTGGGACTGAGCGAGACCATTCTGATTTTCGACCAACACCTGCGCTATATGGGGGGCTATGACGGTTTAGCCGCACGCCTGCCCATACTTAAGAAATCCATCTGTGACAAGTCCATTTCTGTGGAGGTAGATACGCTGGAACATGCGCTCCTGCTGGTACGTGCAGGCGTGGATGCCTTGCAGTTTGATAAGGTAGAACCAACCAAACTCATGGAAATGATTCAACAAATCCGTGCAGAAAACACACGCGTCATGCTCATCGCCGCCGGTGGAATCAACGCTTCTAATGCGGCCGCCTATGCCGCTACAGGAGTCGATGCCATTTCAACCACTTGGGCCTATTTCGGCAAACCTGCGGACATAACAATCAAAATGGAATAAAGACGTCCATATATGCAAAGTTCTCCGCACCATATCATAAAGGCAGCCATGAAAATACTTTCATGGCTGCCTTTATGACTTCTTATCGCGCAATGCGGTTACGTGCACCACCCCATATCACCTTGTTTTATTAGCACCCGTCACATTCATTGCTGATTTTTACATTTTCCGGGTCAAACAGGCCCACAGTAAATGTGCAGTTGGTAAGTGAAAACGTACCATTCGGCAAAACAACGTTCCCATCTTCGAATCGGATGATAAGCGGTTCGACACGTTTTACTTCATCGTCAAAATGACTCATATGCAAAGACGGCGCTGCGGTCACCGTTTCACCATTTGGTTTCTTCACAGTGATAACATTCGCTTGGGTAGTAACCGTTTTTAGACTGCCGTCCTCATATAGACCGAGAGAATTGATGTCTCCATTGACACCGATTGCCTCCACATCATACGCCAGAATTTTCCCGACAGGTGTCTGTATTAATGTCGGACGACGCGGTTCCAAAGACTTCACCGCCCCGTTTTCATACAAAGCCAATCCAATGCGTGTTTCCACTTTACCAAAAGGCAACTCGACCTCAAGCGTGTCTCGCGTCCAAAAAGTGAAACTGTGTACCGCGCCGCTCGGATAAAAAGATACCCCGATAATTTTTTTGTCAAATGTCACCTGTTTGGTTTGAAAATGCAAAACAGGCTCCAGCTCATATTCATTCTTTTCTGCCCAAAAGCCAGACAGTTTTCCGTTCAGCGGAAAAAGACGGTGAATAGAGCCATCCTCATAAAAAGTAACCAGCTCCGCAGCAATGTCCCCTTGTGCTGTGTTAAACACTGTTTTCTCTTGTAACGAAATGCTTTTCAGTATACCGTTGGCGTAAAAAGACAGCGAATAGGTAAATTTGCGCCGCAGCCCGTCATCCTCATATTGCGGGACCAAATCCCCATACGGCGTATGGATGGTGTTCGGTACAACCAAGGTACAGTCTTTGAGTGTACCTTCAGGATACCTACTCAGTTTATGGATTCCCTTCAGCATACCGTATTGGGTCTGTTCTTCAAGCAAAGACATAAAATTGCCTCCAGTGGCCTTGTTTTCAAATTGACGTACCTACTACCTGTTTATTCACAAGTAGTAGGGTGAATGATCACTTTATATTTTTCTGGGTCAACACTCTCCTTTGCATATGTCAGTTTCATATCGGCAAAATCACGATCGAACCAAGGCGGAATGTGTGCGCACAAAATTGTAAGTTCATAAAAAGTAGCATTTTTTAAAAAGGGCAGCAACATTTGCTTGGTTGTCGCGTTAGGATGACTCAATTGAGCCTGTATAATATCCAAATAATAGATACCGTCTTCGCCTGTGCGCTGCGGCTGTGGTACATCACTCAAGCCGTTTTTCATGACACGCAAATCTTCCTGCTGCTTTTCTACGCTTGCAAGGACGAATTCCAAGAAATCCGCCGGTTGCTTTTCTGGAATCTGGAACACATAATATCCCGAAGCGTCAAATGTGTTGTAAGCAACACCGCTGATATTTCCCGCCACCAGGATTCGGTTTTCTTCCAATTTCTCAATGATGCCCGCAACCTCTGCGCGTACATTTGCCAGCCCTCGCTCAGGGTGTAATTCCACCGGTATATCCAGTTTCATCTCCCAATCGCCAAGCTTTTTTTCAAATATTTGAATGCGTGTCGATTGATCCAGCAGAGATGCTGTATTACCATCTGATCCAACAGCCACCGCAACCGTTTTTACCATACTCAATCATCTCTTTCATCTTTTATGTTGATGCACGGGAAAAGATATCCCCGGCAAGCGCAAACAATGAGCTACCTCTTCCTCAAGTCGGTACGGCGCATCCCCGTTTGTATCCACCGACAGGGAAAATTGCGTTCGAGCCACACATACAAACTGCACAAAGTCGCAGTTTCCGGCACGTTCCCCGATGCCAAGGAACGTCGTATCCACATAGCGTGCACCGGCTTTTATAGACTCCAAAGAATTGGCCACCGCCATGCCCAAATCGTTGTGCGCATGGCATTCCACAGGCATAATAGCGGCAAGTGCGGCAATATCTCCGGCTATCTTCGTGGGGTGCGCTATCCCTACCGTGTCCGCATAACGTATATTGCGCACACCTAACGCGAAAGCCTGCTTGGCCAAGTGCAGCAGAAATGCACCGTTTGCGCGTGAAGCGTCCTCAAATCCTAATGTAACTATATAACCGGCTTCCAGTGCCAGAGTTGCGCAGCGCTTCATTCGGTTTTCCACATCCGTGCGAGTGGTTCGCAATTTTTCATGAATTTGGATATCCGAAACCGGAACACCAATATGAATAATGTCCGGCCTACAAGAAAAAGATGCTCTCAAGTCGCTCTCGGTCATCCGATTCCATGCCGAAATACGTGTGTGTTTTCGAATCTGCATCATGCCATAAATGGCATCCTGTTCTTCTTTGCCCATCGACGGTGTTCCCGCCTCGATTTGATCAATACCGGCTTGATCCATCATTTTTGCACAGGCGACTTTATCTGCTACTGAGAACGCCAATCCTGCCCGTTGCTCGCCATCGCGCATGGTGGTATCCACGATATACAATTGGTTTGGCACAGGTCGCATTCACCGCTTTCCATGCAAAGATTTTTTTAACACCAGTAGTTCCTCGTCTGTAAAACCTCTGCGCAGACGCGTACTTTCAGCCCGCACCCGCACGTTCATCTGCTCCAGTTCCCCATCGCTCAATTGCACACCGAGTTCATGCAATTTAACGCGCAGTGCGCTTTTTCCGGAATGTTTTCCAATTGAAAGCCTACGCTCCATACCCACATCTTCCGGAGGAAACGGTTCATAAGTTTTTGGGCTTTTCTGTATGCCGTCCGCATGGATACCCGATTCGTAGGTGAAAATTTCTGCCCCAACTACGGGTGCGTGTGCGGAAACAACCAGGCCAAAAATTTGGTTGAACAATACACGCAGGAGAGGCATTTGCTTCAAATTATACGGCTGTTGACAAATCACACGCAATGCAGCCAACAACTGCTCTAAAGGTGTGCGTCCCCCTACTCCGCCAAAGGTGGCTGAAACTGCCTTTCCGCCTGCCATTAGCCACTCCAGTGATGACGACGTAGCCAAACCACAGCTATCTTCCACATCCAATGAAAAGGCTGCACAGCGCAATTTTACAAACTTAGTGGCATAATCACCAATCATTCCATCAGCAAATCCGGCAGCCCGAATGTGTGCGGAACGCTTAGCAACATGCCGTGTGTCACCCATTATCCCCCGGCCATCTACAGGACAAATTACAGTCACATCCGGATATTGGTCAGGAAAACGTTCAGCAAAAATGGCGTCCTCTACCAAAAATGCAGTTGCCCCCTCCTTCAACGCTTGTTCACGTTCCTTCGGATATTGAATCAACAGCATCACTTTCTGAGCTGGAACAACCGACCGAAGCTGTTCCCAAATGAGATAAGGCATTTCCAACTGGTCGATACCAGTGTCCAACAACAATTGTGCATACTCAGAAAGGAGAGAATTCGGCACATGCGCTGGAATGTGGCATAAAGATGCATCTGAAACAAAATACAGCAATACCCATTCATCCTTTCCCGGCCTGGGCAGCAATTCCAATGAAAGGATGTTGCCACCGCTTTCTTTTCTGATATACACAAAAGAGGGTGTCGGATTTTTCACAAAAGTTTATGATACTGAATCAGCCATGTGCCATCTACCGATGCAGATAGCAGCCATGGCTAATCAGAAAAACTTATTTGAATTACTTGAGTAGATTCGCTTACAGAACAAGACGCTCCACAACATTGCCTTCTTCAAAATGCGAAGTTACGATTTCTTCCACATCGTCCACCGTCACATTCTTATAAAACACACCGTCGGGATAAACTGCCACGACTACGCCATTGTCGCACAGCCCAAAGCAACCACAGTTGGTTACCATCACGTCATCACGAATATCTTCGTCATCAATGACTTCCTGAAACTTCATGACTACGTCATTCGCGCCATTCGAAAAACATTTGCCTTTCTGCGTGCCATTCTGCCGGCAACTGGTACAGACAAAAGCGTGATGTTTTAAATCCATTCCCATTCATTTCACCTCCTTTCAAATTGCTGTCTATATTGTAATCAATTAACACAAACTTTACAAGCTTAATGGGACATTTTCACTTTTTCAGCTGTGTGTGTGACCACCTCACCGGAAAGGATCTTTTTTGCCGCTTCACGCACGCCATTTTCCACACGATCATACATCATAAATGGCTCAATGCCGCGCTCACGCAATTTGCTGGTCGGTTCAGCACCAATGCGCATACTGATAACTCCCTGACAGTCGCTGACCGCTTCGATAATATTGTCCACACCCGGCCCTTCCTGCTCGCCGCAATCATCGACACCTTTACAATATTTTCCGACTGCGCGACGTTCTACATAAATCACATCGCCGTTCAGATAATCATAAATGTGGAATTCCGTTGCGTGGCCAAAGTGGGTATCCACAATCATACCGCTTTTAGAAGCCACAGCAAAACGCAAAGCTTTCGGTTCTTCCTTTTCCTCCGTTTTTTCATCACGGAATTGGATGGAGATATCATTGTCGAGCGTTCCAATTGCATCTGCACGACATTGTTTGCAATGGTACATTTGCTTCATAATCGCAGAGCAGGCTTTGCGTTTTTCCATCAATTCTTTATTGCTGACAAGATCCATACCCTCAAACGCACTGCCGTTAACGGGAATAAGCTGCATGATATTGGTGATCTCGCATCCCAAATCCCGTACTGTCTGCACGACCGTTTCAATATGCGCATCGTTTATGCCTTTGAGCATGACGATATTGATTTTAATAACCATACCCTTGCCCACCAGATAGCGGATGCCTGTGAGTTGATTATCACGCAGAATGCGCGCACCCTCAATACCCGTATAGCGCCTGCCGAGGTAATTGACAAACTTATAAATTTGAGCGCCGATATTCTCGTCTACTGCATTGAGTGTAACCGTCAGATGACTGACACCCAGTTTAAGCAGGTCATTGGCATAAAACGGAAGCATCAAACCGTTAGTGGAAACGCAGAACGTCACGTCCGGGTCTACTTTACGGATTCCCTCCAGCGTAGCTTTCACCTGCTCAAAGTTGGCCAGCACATCACCTGGGCCGGCAATCCCCACAACAGAAAGATTGGGAACCTGCGCTTTCACCTTCAAATATTTGGCGACTGCTTCTTCTGGCGAAAGCACACCGCTCGTCACGCCTGGACGTGATTCATTGGGACAGTCAAAATCCCGTGAGCAATAGTTACACTGGATGTTACACGCAGGGGCGACTGGCAGGTGCATACGTGCGCTGCCGGATGAGCAAGCCGAACAGTCATAGCAGGGATGTTTTTTGGTTTTTGCCTCCACTTCTTCTTTGGAAAGAGAAATGGTTGCCTGCGGCTCTACAGTTTCCGGGACGGACGCCGCCGCAGGCTCCTTTTGATCTGAACCGTCATAATACATATTGTACATCGCCTTTCTGAAAGTCGTTGCAGTAGCGTTGAGCATCGCGTTGGCAATGCCGTCCATCACCTGTAAGGAACCTTCATAGCCAATGGTCACCTGACGCTGACCGCCCACGCGGTCATGCATGGGAAATCCAATGCGCAGCAATTCAATCCCGGTTTTTTCCTGCACACGCCTACCATCAGAATTTCCAATCATGAGGTTGACATGATTCTTAACAGAAAAATCAGCAATCTTGTCAAAATCAGTATCATTGAGTATCTCATGACAAGTCACCATTTTAACTTTGGAAAGCTGTTCGATTTCGTCTTCCAGCAGTTCTTTTAGCTTCGCATTTTTAGAACCGGTAGCCACCAAAAGAGGCAGTGCTCCTACTTCCAAACACAATCGTGTGAGACCGTACACTTGATCGGGTTCGCCAAAAACGGCTACTTTAGCTTCCCCTGTATACTTGTGCGCGTCAACCATGGCATCTAAATACCGACCGCGCGCGCGGCGGAAAGATGCAGGAATCGGTTTGCCGCTCAACTCTGAGAGTGCCTCTAACAGTGCATCAGTGCCACGCAGACCAATCGGAAGCGGTATCCTTTTATATGGAATATGAAATGTGTCATGCAGGTACTGAGCCGCAGAATTGTTCTCAGAGAAAAAGGTCCCAATTTCAAGCGTAAAACGCGCACCAGCCATCCGACGGATAGCGTCCAAATCGGTTCCATCCTGTGGCAAACGGTTATACACCGGATTATACACACGGTCTAGGTTTTCCGATATGTCTGGCAGAAGCGTATAATCAAGTTCAAATGCATTCAAGATATCTTTGAGTGTCCGCATCTCAGCGGGACTCATATAAGATGAAATCACGTTAATGGATTGATTGGGAGTCGTATCTGTGGCCAATGTGGCCACAATTGCACGTGTAGCAGCCAAAAATCCCTCAAATTGGCTACCGCCATATCCCGGGCTGGGCACTGAAACAAATGTCACACCGGAAGCAATCCCCTCGCTTTTGGCCTTCTCAATGATACGGGGAACATCCTCACCGATGGTTTCTGCCAAACAAGTAGTACAAATGCCAATCACTTGCGGCTGGTACAATTTTGTTAAATTTTTGATGCCTTTGAGGAGATTTTCCTCGCCTCCGTAAACGGTGCCTTGCTCTGTCAGCGCCGACGAGGCGATGTCAATGGGTTCGTTATAGTGCGTGGCCATATGGCGGCGAATATACGTGCTGCACCCCTGAGAGCCGTGAATAATAGACATACAGCCTTTCACGCCATAAAAAGCAGTGACCGCGCCCAAAGGCATGCACATTTTGCAGGGATTCACGGTTAGATTGGTATAGTTCCGATTAGACTTTTTCAAACCGTCGCATCCCCTTTCAAATAAGCCCAGACTGGGCTGTTCATGCTCAAATTTAACTCTTGGGCAAAATTGACCGCACCATCATAACCAGCCAATGGATGCTTCCGCTCGTGGTTATGGTCAAGAAACGCAATGGCCAGTTTATAGCCGAGAGGACGTTCCTTCACGCCTCCCACCAGAACATCCGCGTGTTTTTCACGCATGAATTTTTCCAGCTCCGCCGGATTAGCATCATCCAGAATAATGGTACCTTCATCGGCAAGACTGCGAATCACATCATATTCGTCTTTCTTACCTGTCTGCGTACCGACAACCACGGTATCCATGCCCAATTCCTTGAACTGCTTGAGCAATGAAATAGCCTTATAGCCGCCGCCTACGTAAATTGCGGCCTTGCGACCTTCCAACAATGCACGATAGGGGGCGATTTTGCGAGCCGTTTCCACCGATTTCTTTGCCGTGAATGCCTTCGCACGCGCAATGATTTCGGGGTCTTTCAACGCATAAGCAATACGCATAAGGGAATTGGTCGTATCTTCAATGCCAAAGAAGCTCACCTTGATATTGGGAATATCGTATTGCTCTTCCATGCGTTTGGCAAGATACATCATCGAACCCGCACACTGCACGATATTAAGTGAAGCACGGGGGGCTTGCATAATATCCCCGCAAGTTCCATCACCGGTCAGTCTTGCTACAACCTCCACCCCTATTTGCTTGAGGTAGTTGTTGATAATCCACATCTCGCCGGAAAGATTAAAATCGCCAAGCACATTGATGCCTTTAAGCTTAGGCAATTTCTCTCCGCGTTCCATCAAATTGAGAATGGCATTGCACGCAAGCTTGTATCCCATAGATTTAGTACCGGAAAAACCGGGCGTTTGGACAGGGATGCATACAATTCCGTGCTTTTTCTCGGCAGCTTTGCAAATTGCTTTTACATCATCCCCAATTACGCCCACGATGCAGGTCGCATAAACGAAAATAAATTTAGCATGATAAGCTGCAACAATTTCATCAATTGCACCCTCCAGCTTTTTTCCGCCCCCGAAAATGACATCCTGCTCGCTTAAGTCGGTAGAAAATGCGTGGCGATAATACTCTTTGTCGCTGCTCAAACTACCGCGCAAATCCCATGTGTAGCTGGCGCAGCCAATTGGACCGTGGATGATGTGGAACGCATCTGTAATTGGGTTGAGCACCACACGTGCGCCGCAATAAACACAGGCGCGCTGGCTTACCGCACCGGCCACACTATTGCTTTCGCATTTGAACCCTTTTTTGCCCTCACCGGAGACGCAGACAGATACAAAATCCTTGCGCTCATCCAACACATCACTCGTCATCATTCTTTTCATAATTGACTGTCCCCCAAAGAGCATATATCAAAGATTCATGCAACATTTATAAAGTGATTATGGCATTATAAACGATAAAGCGTTTATAATCCCTCATATTCAAAAAAAAAATAAAAAATAAAAACAAATAACTGAATTGCGTTGGTACCTTTTTATAAAATGCGTGTCGTATTTGCAACATTGCAAACACGACACAATACCGTCCATCAGACAGAATGAAAAGAATTATAAGACACTGAAAATTTTACAGAACCAGTTCAAGGTCTTCGTCCGCAGCATCACGGTCTTTGCGATCCAACAATGTATCGATGATTTTCATCATCACATTAATGGCGCCTTTATAACCGACCATTGATGTATACTGATGACCATAACGATCAAGAATCGGGAATCCGATACGCACAAACGGAAGGTCTTCTGCACGTGCGATATATTTACCATGGGTTCCACCCATCAGCAAATCTACAGGTTCGTTTTTAATCCATTGATGCAATTCAAACAAGTCACCGAACTGTTTGTACTTGATGTCGGTATTATACTTGTCAGCGATTGCTTTCATGGAATGGCTGAAATGGTTGCCCGGTGTACCCGTCACGCAGAAGCGTGGAACCATACCAATGGATGCGGTGAATTCCGCCAGACCAATCACGGTATCGGGATCACCAAAGATTGCTACTTTCTTTCCATCGAAATGCGGATGTGCATCAATAAGAAGATCGACCAACTGGCCACGCTCTTCTTCCAATTCATAGGGCACTTCGTTTTGAGAATATTGCATCAGTTCAGTGACGAAACGGTCTGTAGCTTCCAAACCAATCGGCAGACCTATTTGGGTATAGGGTACTTTGCATTTTTTCTCAAGGAATGAGGCCGGATGCTCAGTGGCAAAATAGCCAAACGCAAATGTGTGATCACAATTGCCGGCGTCAATAATATCCTCAACTTTAGTACCACCGCGCGGGAACATGTCGTATTTGCCTGTTGTAGGTGCGTCAAACACGCCGGATGTATCCGGCATCATTGTAAACGGCACACCCATCAATTTTGTAATCCGTTTGATTTCGCGCATGTCACCGGGATCAACATAACCCGGAATGAGCAACGCTTTGCCATTTTTAACGCCGGTGTTTTCAGCAAGGCAATCAAAGAAGCCGTGAATCATATTCGCATAGCCAGTGATATGAGAACCCACATAACTTGGGGTATGCGTATAAACGACATAACGGTCTTCCGGAATTGTGATTTGCGTCACATAGGTACGAACGTCATCACCTATGGTTTCAGAAAGGCATGTGGTATGAATGGCAATAATCTGCGGCTTATAAATTTCAAAAATGTTACGAATAGCCGTTTTTAAATTAGAGCCGCCACCAAAAACAGAAGAGCCTTCTGTGAAAGAACTGGTGGTCGCCATCGCGGGTTCTTTAAAATGGCGGGTCAAAAGAGTACGATGATATGAGCAGCACCCCTGCGAGCCATGGCTATGCGGCAAGCAGCTGTGTACGCCAAGAGCTGCATACATAGCTCCTACCGGCTGGCATGTTTTTGCAGGATTGATGCGGAGAGCTTCTCTTTCATAGATCTTTTTAGGGGTTGCATCCAGCATTATTTTTGCCCTCCAAGCACTTCACCGACAAGCATCGGCTGTTTTTTCCACGGTGCCTCGATAAGCAACCATGTGGGCGTGTGAACACCCATATCCACATCACGTGCAAAATTCAACGCACCGGTGAAACCTGCATACGGACCACTGTAATCGTAGGAATGAAGCTGACGGGAGAGAACCCCTCTCTTCTGAGCAACAAACTTATCCTTGATCCCAGAGAAAAAGATGTCCGGCTTCAGTTTTTCCAAAACCATTTCCGTCTCGTAATGATTTAAATCATCAATCGCCACATTGCCGTCATTCATGTCGTTGAACATACCGTCATAGTAGTCCAATTCCATTTCTTTGGCCAGCTCATCGGCTTTTTCTTTGGAAAGAAAAATGTGATATTTTTTCTCATCAGGTGCAACGGTAATAGACTCGATGTTTTTGCTGTCGGCATCTTCTTTCACGAACGGCAACACTTTGCGCCCTTCATAATCTTCACGATGTCCGAACTCATAACCAGCCATAATGGTGCTGATTCCAAGTGCTTTGAGCATGATTTGATAGTGATGCGAACGCGAGCCACCAACATAAATGGCGGCAGTACGGCCCTTCAAGCGCTCTTTGTGCGCACTCATCTCGTCATCAATCAACGCATATTCTTCAGCAATCACCTGCTCGGTACGCTCAATGAGGTCGGCATCACCAAAGTATTTCGCCATATTCCGCAAAGAATCAATCGTACCCTGGATGCCAATGAAGTTCACTTTCATCCACCGGACACCATACTTGGTTTCAATCATCTCGGCGATATAGTTGATGGAACGATGGCACTGTACAATGCTCAGCTTCGCTGTATTTGCAACACGTAGATCGTCAACATTGGCATCGCCTGTATAGGTGCACACAATGTCATAGCCAATCTTTTTCAAGATACGCTCGATCTCCCACGCATCACCACCGATATTGTATTCGCCAAGGATATTGACGGGGAATTTGCCGACTTCACGTTCGCCTGTACCAACCAAGTATTTCATGAATTGGTTGTTGGCGATGTGATGTCCAGCCGACTGGCTGACGCCCTTGTATCCTTCGCAGCTAAACGAAATACACTGGATACCATGCCGTTTTTGCGCGGCAGCAGCCACTGCGTTAATATCATCGCCGATTAGTCCGACAGGGCACGTAGCACACACAAAAACTGCTTTCGGATGGAAAATTTCAACAGCCTCATCAATAGCTTTCGCCAATTTATTGACGCCACCGAATACAATGTCGCTTTCCTGCATATCCGTGGAGAATGAATAGGTAATCAGATCCAGACCATTTTCGCCCGGGCGTGCTTTATTACGACGGGTCAGCCAAGAGTAATAACCGCATCCGATAGGACCATGCGTAATTAGGACAATGTCCTTAATTGGTCCGAGTACCACACCTTTACACCCAGCGTAGCAACAGCCACGGCTGGTGATAATACCAGGTATGGAACGGCGGTTGGCTTCAATGGGATTATCTTCGCCTTCTAACTCCACAATATGGTCTTTGCGATTTTTAAAAACCTTGGCAGGATACCCTTCAAGGATTGTTTCACGAATGTCTGCCATAAAAGTTCACCTCTTAAACAACCGCCTCGCCGGATTCCCCGGTACGAACCTGATATGCCTCTGAAACTGGTAAAACGAAAATTTTCCCATCCCCAGGATGACCGTTAGAATTCACCTTAAGGATTGCGTCCACTGCTCTCTGGACATCTTCATCGTGCACGACCAACTCAATCAGCCGTTTGGGAATCAATCGATGTGTTTCAGAAACCTCTTCCGCCAAGGAAGATTCTACATTGCCAGCCGATACTTCATCGACAACAAGCTCAAAATTCACTTTTGCCTTGCCGCGGCCCATTACTTTATAGCCGGTGAAAGCCGGAAAGTTTTCATCCAATAACGCTTTTTTTGTCGCACCGATTTTATTCAGCCGGATCACTGCCATAATTTCTTTCATAGCAATCCCCCACTTACAGTTCTTTGCTGGAAGAACTGACTGTATAGGCCTCTTCAACCGGGCTTACAAAAATTTTACCGTCACCAAACGCACCTTTTTCGCTAGTCTTTGCATTTTTGATGATTAGGCTGATCAAATCATCTTTATCTTCATCTTTAATAACGAAAAGCAAGAGTGTTTTGGGCAATTCATCATAATACACATCGCCCACACGAACACCACGCTGTTTGCCACGACCTGCAACATCAATTTTCGTCACAGATGAGAAACCGGCATCCACCAATTCCCCCAAAATACCCGCAACCTTTTCAGGTCTGACAATAGCTTTTACCATTAACATACCAACACAACACCTTTCGCAGTTTCCTTTTAAACAAGGCCGCTTCTTTAAGGTTTCTACATAAAGTAAAGATTACTTCATTCTGTCGCCCTCTGCGAGGGAAAAGGTTGCTTAGATCTCCATCAAGCCGTAGTCGCTCATCAGTTTTTCAAGTTCCGGAATCGGCAGCGGTTTGGGAATGACAAACAATTTGTTATTCTCTACAGCTTCGGCCAACGATTTGTAAGCCTGGCCCTGTGTGGATTCTGGTTCAAACTGAGTAACGGTCTGCTTGTTGATTTCAGCACGCTGCACAACGTTATCACGCGGTACAAAGTAAATCATCTGGGAACCCAGCGCTTTTGCAAAAGCCTCAATCAGGTCTTTTTCACGATCAACGTTACGGCTGTTACAGATGATACCGCCCAGACGCACACCACCGGAAAGTGCATATTTCTGAATGCCTTTGCAGATGTTATTCGCCGCATAAATTGCCATCAGCTCGCCGCTGGCAACGATATAGATTTCTTTTGCTTTGCCTTCACGGATTGGCATGGCAAAACCGCCGCACACAACGTCGCCCAAAACATCATAAAAAACGTAGTCCAAATCATCTGTGTATGCGCCCAGCTGCTCAAGCAAGCCGATAGAGGTAATGATGCCGCGGCCCGCACAGCCAACACCCGGTTCCGGTCCGCCGGATTCCACACATTTAATCCCGTGGAAACCTTCGAGGAGGATGGCATCCAACTCTACATCTTCGCCTTCTTCACGGAGCGTGTCCAACGTCGTTTTCTGCTGCAAACCGCCCAGAAGCATACGAGTAGAGTCTGCTTTCGGATCGCAACCAACAACCATGATCTTCTTGTTCATACGATACGCCAATGCCGCCGTCAGATTTTGTGTGGTAGTGGATTTACCAATACCGCCTTTTCCGTAAATAGCTACTTGCCTCATAATAGAACCTCCTAAGTTCTTTAAAAAATAACATAAAAAGCCATTGATCACATAAAGTGTTCAATGACTTCTTTGTCGACTGACGCGAGCCGCCATGTTTACTTGTTTTTGGAACATGACGTTGTATCTTGTTGAACTAAGAATACACGATTCTCACAAGAAATGCAACATCTTTTTTTGCATGCACAAAAAGTTTGTGCGATATGTCCTTTTCACGACACTTTTTTTCTGTTTTATGGTAATTTTGCAAAGAGATTTATGCATCTCAAGAACCAAATTGCATAACAAAAGACATGCTCTGTCATTTTTCAAGACCAAGGTGTTACAACCTCCTGCACTCCCTTAACAACTTCTTATATAAACGCCTTCAATACGCAAAAAGGATTGCTACCCAACCCCTGTTTTGTAGCAATCCCTTCTACTTATTTTACATCAGTTCTTATCATCCGCATGTGTCCAGTTCGCATATAACCGCAAAATGAGCATTTCTTGATTTTTCGGAGTGGTTTAAGCAGTGCAATGCGGTTGAACTCGAAGAATTACACAAGATTTCTGATGATAAGGTATTGTATGCAATAAATAATATTTTCCCCAAGACAAGTTGACAAAAAAAATTCCGCAGCTATCGCCGCGGTGAAATCAAATAGATTACGTATTGTGTTGGTAGAGCATAAATTTCAATGGAAAAAGCTATTGGCAGACACGAAACAAGTTATAGCACCACAAACCAGCAATATTTTGAAATGCTATTAGTTGTTTTATATCTTCTTGATACATTATATATCATT
>NZ_JBDNLG010000048.1:0-21519 GCF_047718355.1 Ethanoligenens sp. | reverse complement strand
AAACGACCAAAAGCAGGATGATTTTTTGAGCTCTGACCTACTGTGCTTAGTAGCTCAGGATGCTCAGCATGGGAGTGATGCCTACGCCGCCCGCAATGAGCACGATGCCGTCTTTACAATCGTAGAGCGGCGGGCTGAACCTGCCGTACGGCGCGTCGAGCAGGACTTTGCTGCCTGGCTGGATGTTCCGCACGCCGCCGGTCCAGTCGCCCAGGTTTTTGATGGTTATGCGCAGACGTGATTTGTCCAGCGGCTGCGAGGAGATGGAAAACGGATGTTCTTCCGACGAGATGCCGCGCTGGAACACCCGTAAAAAGCCAAACTGTCCGGGCAGATAAGAGAAAACACTGCCTTTCCGCGGCCGCAGCACGAGTGTGGTCATCGAGCCTGACTCGGGAACGAGCGCTTCGACCATGAACCATTTTCCGGCAAACCATTTTCTGAAAACCTTGTGGTAAAGATAAAAACCCATCGCCGCCCCGACATAGAGGATATAAAGCGCTTTCACAAGCGGGTTGTGCGCGGAATAGGTGAGCATCACGTGGAGGAAAGCCAACGCCACCGCTAAGACGCTCACATTGTGCAGGATTTTCTGCACGTTGTATTTTCCGATTTTCAGCCGGACGAAAAACGCGCGCACAAAACGCAGCGGCAGGAACAGGCGAACCAACGTGTCGGCCATGAAAACCAATGCCAGCGTGGAAACGCCGATGAACAAAACAAGCGCCATTTCCCCCGGCTTTGTCTGAAAGCTGTTCGGGAATGTTCTTCCTTCCAGCAGCTTGTGGGCAAGCGCGAGAACGACTGCGATGACCGCCATCAGGCCGTGAAAACGGTAAAATCGATCCAGCCCAAAACTGGCTTCGATCCATTTCGGCCGTGCGCTCAGAATCAGCTGGGCGTTTAACAGCGTGTAGGCCGTCGCGCCGAGCACCATGGGGATGAAACCAGACGCGCCATAATAACCGGTATTCGAGGAAAAAATCGCCATAATCAGCAGAAAGGGCGCCAGAAAATAAGCCGCGAGGAAAAGGGCCCTCTTGCGCATGGTCAGTCACCGTCCTGTCTTGTTCATAGCAGGCCACCTATTGAAGTCTACTTTTTTACCATACAATAGACAGGTTAAAATCGCATTAAAAATCTGCCGGCCGTCCTCCTATGGAGATCTTTCCCAACGGTTTTCCTTACGGTTTCCGGACGAAAAGCGGTCTGCGCAGCGCGGGCAGCCGGCCGCTTTTCTTTTACGTCAGCTTGGGTATTCTGTTTTTCAGGTCGATGATCTTTTTCTCGATGATTTTGGCGGTGCGGATAAATTCGTCTTCACTTTTGCCGGTCGGGTCCTTCACCCCCCAGTCTTCCCGGTGTTTGCAGGTGAGCATCGGGCATTGCACACCGCAGCCCATCGTCACCACTATATCCGCCGGCGGCAGGTCGCCCAGCAGCTTGGGGCGCTGTGTGCGCGTCATATCCACCCCATAGAGTTTTTGGATGGCTTTGACTGCCTCGGGGTTGATGCCGCTTTTGATCTCGGTGCCGGCGGAAAAAGCCTCGAATGCTTCGGAAGCCAGAACTTTGCCAATGGCTTCCGCCATCTGCGACCGGTAGGAATTGTGGGTGCAAATAAACGCGACGTTCGGTTTACCGTTCATTTGCTGCTTTGAGTCAGGACGTCGTGCGCGTCGAAACACCTCCGCCCGATCGCTTTGCCAACAGATTGTGGCATACACAATACTTTCTTTCGCAGGGTCGATTCAATCGAATTCGCCGTTATCGTATCAGCAGGGAGCCATCATGTAGAAACGCAAGAGGTAAAGCTCTGTGGATTTAAAAGGCTTACCTTAAAACTCATGCATCAACATGCACAGCCGCCCCGGGACGGGGCGTTCGCAAAAGTGGCCGTGAGGCCCATTTTGCCCGGGGGTCTGGGGGCGGAAAGCCATCAGCAAGCGTGGTTTGGGTACCCCAAACCATTGCTTGCACCGGTTATCGTGAATTCACGATAATCGCAGTTATCAGGAGTTTCGGATTATCAGGAATTATCTTGCCAAACAAGGCTCAGGGCCGATCTACAAGGAATTTTTCCTGATAACTTTGAGTAAAGATTGCGATGCTCCAGAAAGTGGAGGGGAAGCTATCCAGACCAATTTCCTGATAGCTTTTGGACAAGTTTATAGCTCAGCCCTCAAATTCCTGATAAGTCCGTAGGTCGCACCATAAAAGCCATAGGAATTTTTCATGTGTTGCCTTATTGCCTGTGAACTGTTTTGAGTTATCGAGAATTTCGGGAGAAAAACCGTGTTCCATCTTTCGGGTTATCAAGAATTCAGCCAGCGCCGCGCTTAGAGGGCCGCATGTCCAGACACAGTTTTCAACCCTTTTTATCAGGAATTTATCACTGCGAAACCGGCCCGGAGCCTTATTTTCCGGGCCGGTTCCTGATAACTCGGAATTCCTGATAACAGCAGCAGGGACAACTAAAATCTTGCATATGGGATAGGGAGCGGTAAAGGAGCATCTCAATGGTTGCTGAGTTAGTGATAGTTAGATATGTTATTTCTATTAAAATACATTAAATATTTTTTGGTGATGTAGATGTAAATGTATAAAATTTTACGACACCATCAATATTCGACAATTTCTTATGTGCATAGATATAATATAACAATAGAAGATGTCTGCACAAGACATTTTTACATTGGAAATCAAAATTGGATAAGAAATTTTGTCATCGCGGAGCCCCAAAATGTTTTAAAGTACATCCGGGGAACAAAAAGCGGGTGCGGCATCCGGCCGTTTACTCTAAACGGTCAAATTTGCCGCGCCCGCCACTTCGTTTCTGTTTGGGTTATCCGAGAAACTCACGCATACACATTCAGCGTGTTTCCTGTGATGCCGTTTGCTTCCGCAGCCTTCTGCGCGGGGGTTTCACTTGCTTCTTCGCTGACGCTGCTCTTTATGGACAAGTTTTGCTGCTGGCTGATATACTGTTGTTGAGAAATTCCGATGTTATTGATTGCATTCATACTTTGCCCTACTCCTTTCAAATGTTGTTTGCTGCCATGCCCGGTCAAGCTTTCACATCAAGCTTGCCTGCATTTGCACTGCTTCCATTACTGCTTACGCTGACTGAAGCTTGGGTTTGCGCACCGGTGGTTTGCTTTTGGAGAATTTTCTGGATGTCTTGCAAGACCTGATTAAGTTGCTGCACATGCTGTGTGTTTCCCGACTTGCTCTGCAGTTTCGCAATTTGGGCTTTTACCTGCTTTTCTTGCTGGCCCAGGATGGTGGAATCAGTCGATGTGATACGGGGAATACTTACGGACTCGCTTTGGCTAACCTGTGCGGCCTGACTGCTGACAGCCTGTATGGACACAACGATCTCTCCTTTCCAAACAACGCTTGCTGCGGCCGGCTCGATTAAAAAACTTTCAGATTAAAAGCAAATTAAAATTTTTGAAAGCAAAGCCCCAAAAATAAAAGGGGATCTACAATATGACCAGCCATAGGAAATGGTTTTACCAAATAGAATATAAAATATGACACGCTGCGATAAAATAACGTGGAAGCCACTTTTCAGATAGACGGTTGAATACACTTGGGGGTTCAATTCAGCGTTTTGTTAAAGGGAATCCACGCCTTGTACGGGGTACGGGCAGCATTATGCTAAAGGATTGTTTACCGAAATGGCTGAAAGCTACATTGGGCTTCCATTCAATATTGGAACTGGCCTGTTTGCAATGACGCAAGACGGACCAGCACCAGGTCATTCGCTCCGGTGTCCGATGTGACAAGATATGCGCTGGAATTCACGATGCTCCCGTTTTGCACTGCCCAATCAAGGAGTGCAAGGTTGGGGTTATTTTCCCACCCATTGGCAGAAGGTATTCCGGCGTCACGGTGCAGACTTGAGATGGAAGACGCGGGAATGAGCAGATACCTCACTTTGCCTTGTCGGACAAATCTTCGAAATGTATCCAGCGAAAGAACGGGATTGCTGCCATTGTAACCGCCGATTGCCATAATCGGCTGACCGGTGTAAAGGATGATTTTGTCTGCAAATGCCGTGCTGGGCGTGGCTGCGAGATAGGTTGCGTTTTGTTTGTGCTGAATTAAATATTTAGATAGAGATTGTATTTCGTCCGATGGTGAGGGGTCTTCCACATCACCGCCCAGCCGCGAGGAAAGCTGAGCCGGAGATAGAAAAACAACCGGGCATGTGCCAAGTAACCCCGGTCCGGCGTAAGCATCCGAGCCGTTGACACGAGCCATTACCGTAGTAAACGACCATGCAGCGGGAGTGACCAAAAGACATGCCAGAGCGGTGTAAGCAGCGCGTGCGGTGACTGAAGCGTGTTGCCCATGTACTTTCATACGAATAACAGGCAGCGCGATGGCAAGACCGATGCACAGTGTGTCCAGCGGCCAAAGTGCTGCAAACCATGCGGGATAATGCCAGAGCATGATCAGGTGGAACACAGCGGATAGGATTAAGCCTGCTGGCAGAAGCATTTTTTGCCACCGCTTCCCCCTGTGTACCAGTTGCTTTACCATTGCAGCAAAACCGATGCCGCCCAACGCCGCGATGCCCGGTGCAATCAGGTTGAGATAATATCGATGTGTCAGATTGCGATAAAAGCTAAAGAAAAGGAGCATGGTGGCTGTCCAGCAGCCCCAGAATAGAAGGGCTGACAGTTGAGAACGACGTTGCTCTTTTTTCATGCCGCGTATGCAAATATACGCTCCAACCGCGCCAATGGCAGCAAGCGGTAAAAACCAGCTGACTTGTTCGGCAATATAAATTTCCAGCATACGAAGTGGACCAGGGGTATCCCGATTCGCTTTTTTCGTTTGCACACCCGACGCGGCGCTTGACGGCGCGCTTCGGGTGTGCCGGTTGCCTGCGATAGGTTTTGAAGTGTCCAGCCGGTTCAGCCCATTATACCCAAACACCAGGTTCATTTCGGTATTGTTAGAACTGCTGCCCACATAAGGACGATCTGCGGTGGGCGTCAGATCCACCGCCGCCACCCAGCAAAAAGAAACGACAAGGAGTACGTAAACGGCGATTCCCAGATGCAACGCCTTCTTCTTCCAATGTATACGGACCCCAAAGAGATAAGATGCGACAATGGCTGGCAGAATCAGGTATGCCACAAGCATTTTGGTGTTGAATCCGATGCCGAGGAGCACCGCCGTGAGCACCACATAACGCAGATATCCGGTCTCAATGGCGGTTGAGGTGGACCATGCCGCCAGCAGGAGAACCAACACCAACACCGCATCTGGGTTATTGGAACGCGCCGCGGCAATAAAAATAGGCGTGACAGCAAGTAAGAGGGCCGCAACACAACCCGCGGCGAAACCAAATCGTTTTTTTACAAGGTGGTATAAGATGATTACGGAGCCTGATACGGCCAGCGCCTGCGGCAGCATCAGGGAAAAACTGTGGAATCCAAAAAGTTTGACAAACGCTGTTTCGATCCACAACGTCACGGGGGGCTTATCCACACTGATGAATCCAGCCGGGTCAAAGGATACATAAAAGAAATTGTGCCAGCTCATAGCCATGCTCTTCACGGCCGCCGAATAATATAGATTTCCAAATCCATCATACGCAAAATTATAAAAACTCAGAAAAAAAGCCATCAGCACAATCAAAGTAGCAACTCCTATATGCCACTTCTGCCTGCTGCTGCAAATTCGTTCCTTCTATAAACCTCGTTTTGTCCCAAGCGTTTGGAAACATGCCGTTTTCCCCATTAAGTTACACTACTTCTATTAAAAATACATGAGCATATCGGGTAGCCGCACGTGAAATATTTCAAATTAAGGTCAAATCCCGCCCTTGTTTTCATAGTGTTTTAATGTCTGCAGGCTATACTTGTGTCCAAAGGGGGTGATTCGCCCTTGCCGGGCATGCAGGCAGGGAAAACCGTCAGATCGCATTGTCCGGTCGGCCTCATACATCCAGCCGCATAACAATATTGGGTAAATACACTCCCCAATATGTTTGCCGTTCTGCGCCTCACAGGGGACGGATGGAATCATATCGGCCGTTGTGTGCGGATATATACAAAGCGCGATCGAAGGATTATAATTCAAGTACGGGTTAAGTATGGGCTTATTGCATTGAGAAAGGATCTTTTCCATGAAGAAGAAATATATTGCCATGCTTTCGGCTGCGGCGATTGCCGTAGGCACCCTGTTCATCCCACCCGTGCAGGCGGCGGCGGTATCGGCGCTGTCCGTTTTCCGTGTGGCCGATACCAAAACCATCACAATCTCGCTCACCGACATCCAGTCGCTTGCGGCAAACGCCAAACAGCAGAGCGCGCAGGCGACCAAACAGACCGCGCAGTCTGACCCGCTTTCCGGGTCGTTGGGCAGCGTGATACAGTCGAATGTAAAGCCGCTGGCAAGTGCAAAGAATTTTACGGCGTTTCGCATCAATCTCCCCACAAGCGGCGCGCAGGGCACTCCCAAGCTTTACGCGGCGGCCTCCCAGACCCGGACGTTTACGCTGGACACGACGGCACTGAACGCCGCGCTGGCCAAGGCGGGCGCTTCTGCGGTGAGCGATGCGTATAACGGCACGAAAATCAGCGTCGTTACGCCCGCCGCGGCCATTGCGGAATATTCTGATCTAACCCTGCTTGAGACGCAGGGCGTTTACGTCAACGCGCCCGCCAAAGAGCTGAACGCGCTCTGGAGCAGCCTGACGAGCGCGACGGTCATCCCGTCCGATTTGCGCGCGCAGCTCGCGGCGATTGACCCCTCCACCCGTGATGTGTACTTGCCGGTGATCGAAGGCTTGGGCCGCGCAGCCGATCTTGGCGTTACGACCGGTTATCTCTATTCCGCAAAAGATCTGGCGCAGGTTGCCTCTTCCATCCCCAACCTTGCCGATGCGGCCGCATTGTCCAAGCTGCAGGGCGATAACACCTCCGTGCTGATTTGGACGAAAGACGGCATCCTTTATGCGCTGGCCGGTAAAAAATCCGACAGCGCGCTGGTACAGGCGGCGAGGAGCATTCGTTGAGCATCATCGAGACCGAAAGCCTGACGAAATCCTATAGAAACAAGCTTGCGGTCGATTCGCTCGACCTTTCTGTGGAAAAGGGGCAGGTTTACGGCTTTCTGGGCCCGAACGGCGCCGGAAAGAGCACCTGCATCAAGATGCTGATGGGGCTTGTTTTCCCGACATCCGGCAAAGGAAAGGTGCTTGGCCGGCCGCTTGGCGACGTTGCGGCCCGTCGAAAGCTGGGCTATCTGCCGGAGCTGTTCCGCTATCAGGAATGGATGACCGGCGAGGATCTGTTGAATTTTCATACAAGCCTGTTCCGTCTCCGGCCTGACCGACGGCGGAACGCCGGCGTTCTGGCGCGCGTCGGCCTGCTGGGACAGGAAAAATACAAGGTCGGCGGTTATTCCAAGGGCATGCAGCAGCGCATCGGCCTTGCCTGCGCGCTGCTGCCCGACCCGGAGCTGCTTTTTCTGGACGAGCCCACCTCCGCGCTCGACCCCATCGGGCGCAAAGAGGTGCGCGACATTATCGTGTCCCTGCGCGCAGAGGGGACGACCGTTTTTCTAAACAGCCATCTGCTCAGCGAAGTGGAAGCCGTCTGCGACCATGTTACCATCATCGACCATGGCAAGGTTGTCAAATCCGGCTCAATGGACGCGCTTTTGATGAACCGCATCATTTTGACGGTGGAATGCGACCCGGTTCCGACGGAATTGTTCGCGCTGCTCAAAGAGCGCTTTGACGGCCAGCTTGCACCGCAGACACCGGAGGGCCAGCTGGTTTTCCTGCTGGCGGATACGGAAGACATTCCCAAAATCGCATCCGCCCTCGTTTCAGCCGGGTTGAAACTGCGCGCGCTCACACCCCGGCGCGAGACGCTGGAAAGTGTGTTTCTGCGTGTTGTCGGGAAGGAGGACGCGCGATGACAGCCATCCTTTCCGTCACGCTGAAAGAAGCGGTGCGCAAAAAGACGTTTTTGGTCATGGGCATCGTCACCGTGCTTTATCTGGTTTTTTGGGCGGCGCTTCTGCATTATTTTCAAGCCATGCATATAGACAGCCGGGCGGCGGATTTTAAGCCGCTCGCGTCTATCGTGCTGACGCAAACGGTTCTGCAGTTTTCTTCCATGATTTTATGTTTGCTGACGATCATTCTGGGTTCCGGCGCCATCTCGTCCGAGATGGAAACCGGGATGGTTCATGCCATCCTTTCGCGTCCGGTGGGGCGCGCCGCGTATATTCTGGGCCGCTTCCTGGGGCTGGCGATTCTCGTCAGCGCGTATGCGACGGTGCTGATGGCGGCTATCCTGTGCATCGGAAGAGCCTATGCGCTGGATACCGTCACCGCCCTTTCGGCCGTGCAGATTTTCCAGAGCTGGCTCATCTATCTTTGCGTGCCGCTGGCCGTGTTGTGCCTGACCTTCTATGGCTCGGTCTCGTTGAAAACGGTCCCTAACGGTCTGCTGATGATTTTCATTTATATTCTTGGAAATATCGGCGGAATCGTCGAGATGATCGGAAATTATGTCAACAGCAAAACGATCAACAGCGTCGGTATTTTCATCAGCTTGGTTTCGCCGTTCCACACGCTCTACGGGGCGGCAGAACGTGTGCTGCTGCCGTCCTCCGGGATCGCAGGGGAATTGATGCGCGGTGCGGGCGGGTTGACAGGCGGCGGTCAGCCGGCATCGGCGGCGATGTATGTTTATATCGCGCTCTATGCGGCCGGCTTCCTGGCGCTTGCGGCCCGCAAGTTCGGCAAAGTCGATATGAACTGAAGGTGACATTCCCCAAAAAACGGGGGGATTGCAGATGATTTGGTCTATTTTCCTTCCAGTATATCTGCCTCCATTGCTGAATTTTCGGAAGCCCTTACCATTGTACTGGCCATTGGGACATCCGCCAATGGGAAAAGTATCCCCAAAAGCGCTATGGTGGACGAGTCGAAAGACATGCAGTTTTACATCTGGCTGCTACAAATGAACCCTCAGATATGGGCCGGCAGATCATCACCGGCATTCGCTTGCGAGATGTACCACAATGGCTGGTTTCTTTCGCCAGCTGTATCGGAAACTGACGGGCAGAACGATATCGGCAATGCCGGGAGAAACATTCATGCCACCCGTCTCGTATTGCAATGAGATGTACCAGGCCATCGTGGGCGAATAGGAGTTCAAACAGCCGGATGGCTTGGAGAAATCTCCGGGCATGCACTTCAACATGTAGCACCCTTTAGCTTTCTCGAAGCCGAAGGGTGCTTTTTATGTTTTCACCGTATTTAAGGGAGTGCGCTGCATAGCAGAAAAAGAAACGATCATGGGCACACCTTCGATAGAAGTGTCAAGACGCTCGATAACCGTCCATGGAAGATCTCATTAACCTTACCTACAGTCAAACGACATTCACATCGTCTATGCCGTCGACGATCGCGCGTTTGGCAAATTCTATGCGAACAACGGATTCCTGGGCGAGTCTTACATCGCATACGAATCCGCCGTACTCAAAGAGATATATGATGGTACACCACACAATTCGTTGGTTTCTTCTCAAATTTTAATATTGTACGGATATAATAAACTTGGTTCACGAATTGCGAATAGCACATTATGAGCGGGTAGCAGAAACCATCTTACTTGAAGCAGGGTACAAATTATGATCAATCGCAATAAAATAATGGCAGGAACCGCCTTCCATTCGGGAAATTGGATGCACTTTGGGTTCAAATTGAGTGTTCTGCTGAAAGGAATCGGTGCTCTGTGTGAAATACTCGGTGGAATTCTGCTGTTGTATCTAAATCCGATCCGTATGGGTCGGTTGGTATTCTTTTTAACACACGGAGAATTAGTGGAAGACCCTGGTGATAGACTGGCAAACGTGCTGCTGCACTACAGCTATGGATTTTCTGCCGGCACACAGCTTTTCACAATCATGTATTTACTTTCGCATGGCATCACAAAATGTCTGTTGGCTTATCTGCTTTGGCATAAAAAGCGATGGGCTTATCCGCTTGCAATCGGTTCGCTGCTGTTTTTCATTGGCTATCAGATTTGGAACTATTGCATGCATCCATCCATATTTCTCGTTCTTTTGACCGTTTGGGACGCTGTTATGATTTTTCTGACTGCCGTTGAATACAGGAGACAGAAATACGGCACATTCAAAAGCATACGTCGGTGTTCCGTATCCGGATAATTCACCATTTGATAAGAAAGCAGCACCGCCCTGACCATCCGGCAGTTTCCGTTTCCCAAAATTCGTTGTATGCAACAACAAGTGCGAGTGTGTAGGGTCATTTCCATGTCAAACATTTTTCGTTCCGTATGGCGCTATTTAAAGCAAACGGATCGTGTATTGATCCTGGTTTCCCTTTTGGCCGCAGGGTTTGGCCTGCTGCTGGTGTATAGTGCGACACATGCTTCCGGTCGGGTTTTCACAACGCAGATATTGGGAATCGTGGTCGGCTGTATCATTATGATTGCCGTTTCTAAAATAGATTACCACGACATGACCAAAGCGTGGAAATGGATTGCGCTGGTCAGCATTTCGCTGATGATCCTTACACTGCTGATCGGGTCTTCCCGGGCGGGTTCTCAGGATCGTGCATGGATACACATCGGGTCAAACACCATTCAGCCGGCGGAGTTTATCAAAGTTGCCTTTGTGATCACCTTTGCCAAGCACTATGACTCTGTAAAGGAACGAATCGGCTCCCTCCGTCAAGTGCTGTTGCTTACCTTGCACGGGCTTATTCCCATGGTTTTGCTGATATTACAAAAAGACATGGGCATGATGCTCGTTTTTGTGCTGATGTTTATCTTTATGATGTTTATGGCCAATGTGAAACTGCGCTATTTTGCGCTGGCGGGAATCGCATTGTTTGCCGGCTCACCTTTGATCTGGTCCAAGGTGCTGGGCGCTACGCAGAAAAACCGTATCCTGGCCCTGTTCGATCCTGCCAAATATGCGAATGACGCCTATTAGCAGACGCAGGGGCGTCTCGCAATCGGTTCCGGAGAGCTCTCCGGTTATGGACTTTTTCACGGCCCCATCACGCAAGGCCCAAGCTACTTGCTGCCGGAGAAGCAGAACGATATGATTTTCGCTGTGACTGGAGAAGAGCTCGGGTTCATCGGCTGTCTGCTGATCTTAGCCCTCTTTTTCGTTTTGCTCATGCGTATATTGGGTGACGCCCGAAAAGCGAAAGATGGGATGGGCGCCATCATATGCGTCGGTGTTTTCGCTTCTTTCCTGGTTCAAATGGCAGTCAATATCAGTGCGGCGCTTATGGTGTTTCCGATCACAGGCATTTCTCTGCCGTTTTTCAGTTCGGGCGGTTCGTCGGTGGTATCTGGCTTTTTGGGCGTGGGTGTCGTTTTATCTGTTTATATGCATCGAAGCACGCAATTGTTTGCAGAGAAAAATTGAAAGTGGTGAATTTTATTCACCCTCCACTAATATGGGAGTGCTTACCGGGATTTTGATCCAAATCACCGATAGATCAATCCTAAAGAGTCGCAAGATCAGCTACTGCCGTGCATCCTCTGCAGATTATTTTTGGTGCTATTATAACCATTGCAGCTATTTTGCTACTGAGTACCCTGCATATGCAAATCGACAGTCCTCCTGCTTTATTGTTATAAGATTAAACCGAATTAAAAACAAATATAAGAAGTGCTGTTACATGTACGAATCTCGCTCATAATTTGTCCAAACGCCGAATCGCTGTGCTCTTATTGGGTATTATGGGGAAGTTTAGAATCTTGACTCGGTAGTAAAAGATGTCAAAAAATATCTACGGCTACACAAACAGTTGATTTTGCAAATAAAAGCAAAAAGGCGAGAAACATTCTCGCCGGTAAAATTCAAGCGAAATATAAAATTCAATCATCCTTGAACAAAGCGACATTTTTTTGCAGGAAGCCACAGCTTTACTATTCCAGAGGCTTGCTGCTCTAACACATCCCAGATTTCCAGAACAACATCTGCCATGCCCTCGACAGCCGCCATGTAATGCCAGTTTAACCCCTGATATGACCGTTGTACGATGGTTGCGGACAGTTCCGTACCAGGCTCATCACTTTTCCGATTGAGTAATACATCAGATGGGCGAATGGCCACCTTGGTTTTTTGTCCCGTCTTTCCCTGTGCGACCACCTGCAGGCGAACACCAGAACATTCAACTGTGCACATATCTCCGCTGTTTTCCAATACTGTGCCATCGAGTAGATTGGAACAGCCGAGGAAGCGTGCTGAAAATGCCGTTTTGGGTTCACGATAAACCTCATTGGGCGGGCCCATTTGTTCAATATGTCCGCCGTTCAGCAACACAATGGTATTGGCCAGACTCAGTGCCTCTGACTGGTCATGTGTGACATAGACCGTGGTAATCCCTGTGCCCACGACAATACGTAAAATTTCCCAGCGCATTCTTTCGCGCAGTTGAGCATCCAGGCTGGAGAGAGGTTCATCCATCAACATCAAAGTAGGCTTGGCAACGATTGCCCGCGCGATAGCGACGCGTTGCTTCTGCCCTCCCGAAAGCTGGTGGGGATATTGTCGGTCGCTGCCCTGCATTTGTACGGTGACAAGAGCCTGCTCTACTTCTTTGTGGATTTGCCCGGCAGGCAATTTTTTTAACTTCAAGCTGAAAGCAACATTATCATACACATTCATGTGTGGCCAGAGCGCAAAATCCTGAAAAACCATTCCGATCCGGCGTTTTTCAGGGGGAACCCCTTTGCGCCCGTCTGCCCACACCCGATCATTGGCGCAGATTGTGCCGCTGTCAATGTCGATCAGGCCCGCCAGTGCGTTGAGTAACGTCGTTTTCCCACAGCCGGAAGGCCCCAACAGTGCGGTGCAGTTGCCCTCCGCAATCGTGAGGTCGATGTGATCTAACACCCGCTTTTCCCCGTAAGATTTACACACGTCGTGCAGGACGATACTCATGATGAAACCTCTTTTGTCTCATTTAGCAACTGCCTGTGCGCTGGCTGCCGCTCGACAGCCGGCTTGGATGTCATTTTTTTGCGAAAAAATGACAAGACACCCTGCCCGACCAGATAGATGAGTATGATGAAAAGTACGCCGACGATAGCATTTGCCGAGCCTTGCGGCCAATTGAAATCGCTGAAATAGTGTTCCACAATGACCGAAAATGGCGGATCACCGGCAGGATAAAGCAAACTGGCGGCAGGCAGTTCAAAAATAACCTTCGTGACTGTCATAAATAAAGTGGAAATGGCCGTACCCGCCACCATGGGAAAAACAATACGCTGCAGCATCACAAAACGGTTGGCCCCAGAAACGAGTGCAGCGTTCAGAAGGTTGGGCGGGATTTGACGCATGGCTCCTGCCTGAATCCGAATCGCGTAAGGAATATAGGTAGCCAAGTAAGCCATTGCGAGACAAACCGGGGTGCCATACAGTACCAAATTGATCGGAATGAGCCATACGGCGTTCCATGCGAAGATAAAGGAGGCTCCCATCACAATTCCAGGTACCGCGATCGTTGACATGGTTACGAAATTCAGAACCGTATTTAGCCGGGATCGTTGAAAGGTAAACTGAAACGCAAAAAGCACACCCAGCACCATGGTGACTGCTGCGGTAATCAGCGCATATTGCAGCGAGATCCCCAGTGCATTCGTGCTGACCCCGCCGGGAACCAGCGCTTTGGTATAGTAGGCCAGTGTCCAATTTCCCATTACGGGGCCTTTTGTCCATACTTTCCAAAGTGACACGACCAGTGTGGAACCAAGCGGCGCGCCAATTGCGATTCCTGCAATAACCCAGAATGAAGCTGAAGCGGTACGGTTGGGCCGAAATAGATCCTGTCGCCCGACCGCGACTGTTTCAAAGGCGCGTTTCCTTGTGAAGGCAAACTGCAGCGCAATGGAACACGCCGAGATTACAATCACCAGAAATGACAGACCTGCTGCAGCCGGGTAGTTGACCGGTTGCTGATCCATGGCGGCGTAGATTTGATACGGCACCAATGGAATGTGCGATAACGGGGTAATAGCGGCGGCAACGCCAAAATCTCCAAACGCTTCCGCAAAAACAATGGAACCGCCTGCCAGCCACGCGGGTGTCAAAAGCGGCAGGATAATGCGAAACATGGTCTGTGTACGTCCAGCCCCCGACACTCGTGCCGCATTAACAAGCGTGCGGTTCAGGTTGCGAATGCCTTGCTTAAGCGTGATATGCACAAAAGGGAAGAAACTCAGGCCGAAAATCAGTACGATACCGAATCGAGTGAAAAAGAAAGCGGACCATCCGGTCGGCAAATGAAATAATTGGGAAAGCAAGCCGCCGTCTTGCATACAGACGACCCATCCCTGCGCGATTACATAGGACGGAAGAAAAAAAATCAGCCAAACAAGACCGTCCCCGATTTTTTTAATCCTTCCATGAAACGATTCCGTCGTAAATGCGCTCAAAGTGCCGATCACGAGTGCCAACAGAGTTCCACAAAGGCTGATGAAAACAGAGTTCTGCACCGCGAGAAAAGTGGTTTTATCTGTGAACACGGCAATCAAAGGTTTCAAGGAAGGAGCCAGATTCATCTTTTCAGCAAAAAGATTAGGTAAGACCATTTGTATCAGCAGACATGCCAGAGGATATGCGATGAGCACCAGCAGCAGACCGATGCCGCAGAAGATAAACAAAGTTCCGCCAAGCCGGGGAACACGCGGCTTATTGGACGATGTTTTCATGGAACCAGGCCTTGACGGTATCAATATTTTTGGCAGCATTGGCGGTGTTGAGCTTGTTCCACTTAATACCGTTTTTCTCCACCTGCAAGCGGGCGTCGTCGGCCTGAACGCCGGTGATGACGGGATTATAGTATGAATCCCCACCGCCGTTATCCTTGTTCAGCATGATCTTCTGTGCTTCCGTCGTGTAAACATATGCTACAAACTGCTTTGCGGCATCCAAATCCGGGGATTTTTTGGCAATGCCAATCACACTCGGAAGAGTGGCTACACCGGACTTTGGATAGATGATATCAATGGAATTTCCGCTGACTTTTGAATTGATCAGAGCGGAATCCTGAATCGTGACAGCTTTAACCTGCCCTTTCAGCAGTGCCTGAAGTGTGGTGTCATTTGTGGAGAAGACTTTCATGCCATTCGCTTTTAACGACGTATAGTACTGTTCACCGGCACTCTGCCCCATCGTTTGAAGAATTCCTGCGATATAAGGATAAGTAGGTCCAGAGAGAGCAGGATCGTTCATTGCCAAAGAATTTTTGAAAGTTGAGCTGAGTAGATCGCTCCAATCTCTCGGATAATCGGCGGACGATACCAGTTTGGTGTTTACACCAATTGCCGCGGCAGCAGTAGTACCGGTTGGGAAATAGGCATCATCACTCGGCACCAGCGTTTTTCCGAGTGAATTCAGATTTCCGATGTCATTTGGGGTCCAGTTTTTCTGCAACAGCCCCTCATTATCCATAGCCTGCAGGTTGATATCGCCGTCGCACCACATAACATCCCAGTGGGGATTGCTCTTTTCGGCTTCGATTTTAGCAAGCAGATTACCGGTTGAATCGTCAACCAGTTGGACTTTGATGCCCGTCTTTTTTTGGAATGCTTTTGCGATGGCCGAATCATAGCCCTGCGAAGAATAGAACACCAGTTTTTTGGATGTGCTTCCACTGCTGTTACATCCTGTGGCAAGGCTGCTAACCAGAAGGATGGGAACGAATAAAAGAGCAAGATGTTTCGTTTTCATTAAATATCCTCCATTCAATTTCATTCGTCTCCATTATATGGCGAAACCACTCGAAAACCATCATATTCTGGTAAATTACAAGTAATTTCTGTGTAAATGCAGTCAATTTCATATTATATACAGTTAATATCTTGAAAAGATCAGGTTGGCGGGTTATAATAATTCAGAAATTCAAATGAACAGGGGGTACGATATGGACGAGTCTCTTCTCAACGTGGACGGCGCAATGGAATTTTTGGGCGTCAGCGAAAAAACGTTGATCAAATTATTGCGCGAGGAGCATCTGCCTGCGCGAAAGATCGGACGTGAATGGCGATTCTCCAAACAAGCTCTGACAGAATGGCTTGCAAAAGGAGATTCTATCGCTTATGCGGCAAACAATGCAGTCTACAGTTTTTCCAAAGACCTGAAAGGAAATTATCGGGAAATGCTGGATGCCGTCGGCAAGGACTTGGCGCTGCTGCGTGACGCAGAAAGCATCGACTGTATTCCGGATTTAAAGGACATGATCCCCGTGCCGGATGAGGTGACCATGCGGGTTACCTACAAGCAGGTGCGCGAAGTTGAAAAACTGCGTTTTGAAATCTTCTGGCCGCAGCGGGATACATGCAGGAAACAATAAGCGGAGGGAATTGTATTTATGGTTTGGTCTATTTTTCTTCCGGCATATTTGGCTTCCATTGTTGAATTTGCGGAAGCCCTCACCATTGTATTAGCCATTGGGACATCCATCAGCTGGAAAAGCAGCCTGAAAGGCGCTGCGGCGGGCTTTGGCATCCTCGCGGTGCTGGTGGCCGTATTCGGAAGCGCGGTGGCGTTTCTGGTGCCGTTGAACATTCTGCGCATTGTGATCGGGGTCATCCTTGTGCTGTTTGGTGTCCAGTGGCTGGACAAAGCCTTGCTTCGATACACCGGCCTGAAGGCGATGCACGACGAGTCCCAAATTTATGAGCGCAACCGCAAGCAGATTGCCGGAATGGACACTGCAAATCAGGCGATGGTGGAACGCTTTGGTTTTCTCACGTCGATGAAAAGCGTACTGCTGGAGGGATTGGAGGTTGCCGTCATTGTCATCACCTTCGGTTCCAACGTGGGCGGTAACCGTGCGTCCGGTATTGCCACGACAACGCTCGCGGCACTGTTTGCGCTGGTGACCGTTTCTGTATTGGGAATTGCTGTTCGGAAACCGCTGACCATGATTCCGGAAAACACGTTCAAGTTTGTTGTCGGCATCATGCTCACCACCTTCGGGACTTTTTGGGCGGGCGAAGGACTTGGCGTCACCTGGCCGTTTTCCGACCTGTTCCTGTTTGTGCTGATCGGGTTCTACCTCGTAGTCTGTTTTGCCTTGATCGCATGGCTCAAGCGGCGCGCGCTTGACCCGAATCACCGCGAAATCGATCATCGGAAAGACCCGCTTCTGCCGCGCATCCTCTGGCAGATTTTTTATTTTTTCTGCGGAAACTGGACAGTGCTTTTTGGTGTGATCATTACCATTGCGGCCGTTCTGCTGCTGGAAGCACTGCATACGCAAATTGGCAATTCTTACGCGGTCGGCATATTGTTCATGGCGGGCATCGTCATCAGTTTTTGGGCGGCGCTCAGAGAACGTACCCAGCGTATTTCCGCATAACAGAGCGTTCATCATTCAGCACAACCGGTGCCCGTGCAGCAATGCGGCGGGCACCGGTTATCGTTTTCGGTACGCGAACAGGGCACAAGCTTTTGTTTCTTTTTCATCAAATTCTAATCCATCAATGATACAATGGCGGCGCATTCGTTTGAACAGACTCTGCAAAAGGAAGTGTTGTGTATGCCGCAATCGCTTGATGGAACGAGCAAACGGGAGATGCTCTGCAAAGTTCCGGAAATTACCCTGTTTTTCTGGATCACAAAAATCCTCACAACAGGTATGGGGGAAGTTTTTTCAGATTACCTTGCCCATACGCTGGCGCCGGTAACTGCTGTCGCGTTGGGGGCACTGGGTCTGCTGGTTGCGCTCATCCTGCAATTTTCTGTGCGAAAGTATATCGCCTGGGTCTATTGGTTCACCGTTGTGATGGTCAGCATATTCGGAACCATGGCTGCCGATGTTTTGCATGTTGGATTCGGTATCCCCTATGTGGTTTCAACGACGGGATTTCTCGCCGCTCTGGCTATCGTGTTCATCCTGTGGTATCGCTTTGAAAAGACACTTTCTGTCCACAGCATCTTCACGCACCGGCGGGAATTTTTCTATTGGGCTGCCGTGCTTGTGACCTTTGCGCTAGGCACCGCGTCCGGCGACCTGACGGCCACCACGTTCCATCTCGGCTATTTTCTTTCCGGCGTACTGTTCGCGGCGGTGTTCGCCGTCCCCGCCATTGGTGTGCGCTTCTTTGGAATGAACCGCATCTTTGGATTTTGGTTCGCTTATATTCTCACACGGCCGCTTGGTGCGTCGTTCGCCGACTGGATGGGCGTTTCCCGTGCGCGCGGCGGGCTGGAATGGGGGACGGGACCTGTAAGCCTTGTGCTCACGCTGTCGATCGTGGTGCTGGTCGGCTATCTAAGCATCTCCAAACGGGACGTGCCGGCAAACGCATCGGCGGACTGAATGCAATTTCATTGCGGGAACAGGATGCGCACCGTGGTCCCGTGTCCCGGTACGCTTTCGATCTGCACCGTACCGTGATGCGCTTCCGCAATGCTGCGCACAATGGCAAGCCCCAGCCCGCTTCCGCCCTGCATGCGGGAGCGGGCTTTGTCTACCCGGTAAAAGCGGTCGAACACATGCGTCAGATCCTCCGGCGGGATGCCCACGCCGGTATCCCGCACCGCGAGAGAAACACCATCTTCCGTTTTCGTTGCTTCAATATAAACATTGCCGTCCGTGGGCGTATATTTGACGGCATTATCCGTTAGTGCGCGCAACATTTGCTTGACCAGCGCGCGGTCTGCCATCAGCATAATCGGGGTGCTTTCTTGTATGTCCACAGAACGCCTGAAAGCGACTTGGGCTTCATCCGCCACTTCCTGAAAAACTGTCCGCATGTCGAAAAATTCCAACCGGAGCTGAAAACTGCCGTTGTCATTGCGCGCCAGAAAAAGCAGTCGTTCCACCAGAGCCTTCATGCTTTCCGTCTCTCCTCCGATGGCTTCCACCGCCTCGTGCAGAACCTTTGGATTGTCTTTGCCCCAGCGCTCGATCAGGTCGGCATAACCTTGGATAACAGCGATGGGCGTGCGCAATTCATGGGATGCATCGGAAACAAACTGTTTTTGCCGTTCAAACGCGCTTTCTAACCGGCCGATCATTTCGTTGAAGGTCTCTGCGAGGCGCGAAAGCTCATCATCTGCCTCGCCGACCGGCACCCGTTTAGTCAGGTCGCTGCCGCTGATGGTCTGTGCCGCAGAGGTCATGGCGTCGATAGGGCGCAGCGCCCGGCGGCTGATGAACGCGCCCGCTGCCATCGAAATCAGGATGCCCGCTGTGTCAGCTACCGCCATCAGAACAAACAACAGCTTGAGGAATCGATATTCTGCCCGCATGTTGTAAACGACTTGCAAGTAGCCCAATATGCCTCTGTCGCGCACGACGATTACATTTTCTACCACGGTGTGGGTATCCTGGTGCTCAAGCACCTGTATTTGTCCTAACTTTTCAGTCGGATCAGGCAGTGAGGAAGGCAATGTTCCTTCTGTGCGAATGATGGTGCCATCTGCGGAAACAAATTTTGCACCGGTTTCCGGGTAAGCCTCCAATTCCGTAGGTAGATTGATTTCTGCGTCATTCCATTCCGTTTTTTCGAGACTGGACAACGTCGTTTGAACATTGGCCTGCACTTGTGTCCGAATCTGCCGAATAAGATAGTACCGCAAGCCAAACAAAATCCCCGCATTCAGTGCAATTAAAACACCGGAGAACAGGGTAGCGTAGATCAGCGTCAACTTCCAGGATAAGCGGCGCGGCCAGAGCCTTTTAAGAATCGGATTCTTTTGCATCCAGTACATAACCCACCCCCCGAACGGTGTGAAGCAGTTTCTGCTCGAACGCGTCATCCATTTTGCCGCGCAGGTACCGGATGTATACGTCCACGATGTTGGCTTCTCCTTCATATTCTTCGCTCCACACATGGTCCAGAATCTGCCCGCGCGTCAATACGATGCCGTGGTTGCGCATGAAATATTCCAAAAGATCAAACTCTCGTTTTGTCAGATGAATCTCCGACCCGCCGCGATAGACGGTGCGCCCCGCCGTATCGAGTATAAGATCATGGATGGTAAGCTGTTGCACCTGATCAGATGCGGGCTTGCCACGCAGAGCCGCTCGCATGCGCGCAAACAGCTCTTCCATGTGGAACGGCTTGGTGATGTAATCGTCGGCTCCGCAGTCAAGGCCTTCCACCTTGTCGGCCACCTCGCCTTTTGCCGTCAGCATCAGGATCGGGACAGAGGAAAACTTGCGCACAAGACGGCAGATTTCCGTACCGTCCATCCCCGGCAGCATCCGGTCAAGCAAAATGAGATCCGGCTTCCAAAAACGTACAGCGTGCAATCCCGCCTTGCCTTCGCGTTCACAATGCGGATGGTATCCTGCATGTTCAAGTTCCAATTCCAGCAGGCGGGAAAGTCGCCCGTCGTCCTCTACAATGAGTACTTTCGTTCGGTTCAACCGGCAAACACCTTCTTTTCCTTCCTAAATATCATTCAAAATAACACCGTCAGATGAAAATCTGATTAAAACACCCCACAGCATAGCGTAAATTGGAGAAAAAGGCAAATCTACGGTGCCCTTTCATGTGATTTTAATCTGACACTGGTATGCTGAACCGGAGAATCATGAAGGAGGACTGTTCGTGAATATTTTACAGACCATTATTTTGGCGATCATCCAGGGAATATCGGAGCTTTTTCCCATCAGCAGTGTCGCACACTCGGTCATTGCCCCGTATGTGTTTGGCTGGAAGCTGGACCCGACCTTTTTGAAACAAAACTTTTTGGAATTCGTCGTGATGATGCACTTGGGCACCACGGCTGCACTGCTTGTCTATTTCCGTAAGGATTGGGCAGAGGTCATTCGGTCGATTTTCGCACGGGGAAAATCAAAGAAATTGCTGCTGTTGCTCGCCGCCGGCTCTTTTCCCGCCGCCGTGTTGGGACTGATTTTTGAAAAGAAAATTACCAGCGTATTCAGTAATGTGACAGTTGCCGCTACTTTTTTGATCGCGAACGGCGTGCTGTTGTTCGTCGGTGAGCGGTTGCGTCGGAAGGGCACAAAAACGATTGATGACCTGACATGGAAACAGGCAGGGATTATTGGCCTGTTTCAATCACTTGCGCTGATTCCAGGCTTTTCGCGTTCCGGTTCCAGCATGACCGCCGGGTTTTGGATGGGGCTTACAAACGAAGAATCGGCAAGATTTTCCATGCTGCTTGCCGCACCCGCAATTCTGGGCGCGGGCATATTTGAAGTGCCGAAGATGGTGCGGGTGCACACGCCCGGCCTATTGCAGCTCTCGCTGCTCGGCGGTGCGGTCGCCGGCGTTTTCGCGTTTATCAGCGTGTTTTTGCTGATGAAATGGTTCAACCGAAAAGAGATCAATACGATGGCCCCATTTTCCGTCTATTGTGCAGTAGTTGGCCTGTTAGTTCTTGGTACTCGTACACTGTTCTAAGGCACAACGGCATAAAAGAAGCGGGGGGGTGGGGGGCCGGGCCCCGCCGCCGGTTTTTTTGTAGCTTATAAATGGTTTGGGGTTTTAGAAAAATCGCACG
>NZ_JBDNLG010000047.1:0-21830 GCF_047718355.1 Ethanoligenens sp. | reverse complement strand
CGGATACTTCCGTGCGGCTTTGCGCTTTCTATGGGGAGTTGGCGGTCAGCCGTGAAGCGCGGCGGCGACATCCGCAAGTTTTTTCAGTTCGTCGGGAATAGCCAGGTGCTGCGGACATTTGCTCAGGCATGCGCCGCATGCCACACAGGCGTCGTATTTCTTGTCCAACATTCCCCAGCGCCGCACGCGTCCCGGATTGGCGCCAAATTTCTGAATGCTGTTGTAGAAATCAAAATTGCCAGGAATATCCACGCCCACCGGACATGGCATACAGTACTGGCAGCCGGTGCAGGCAATCTGAGGAATCTGCGCAAGCACATCCACAGCCTGTGCAAGTACGGCGCGCTCCTGTTTGTCCAGCGGGTCAAAGTGGGAGAAGGTCTGGAGGTTGTCGCGCACTTGCGCAGGGTCGGACATGCCGCTGAGGATCACATTTACGCCGGGCTTGGAGCCGACATACCGCAGCGCCCAAGAGGCGAGCGAACGGTCGGGCGCGGTCTGTTTGAGCAGATTCCCCGCTTGATCCGGCAGAGAGGCAAGATCGCCGCCGCGCACAGGCTCCATCACCACGGTGAACAGCCCGCGGTCCTCCAGCATCTTGTAAAGCTCCTCTGCGCGCTGGCCTTTGTCGTCCAGATAGTTATACTGAATCTGGGCGAAATCCCAATCATACGCATCCACGATTTCCGCGAACAGCTCCGGGGTGTCGTGGAACGAAAAGCCGATGTATTTGATCTTGCCTTCGGCGCGTTTTTTCTCGGCAAAACGGAGCATGTCCAGACGCTGCACATCCGCCCAATGTTCCGTCGTCATGGAATGCATTAAATAGAAGTCGATATAATCCAGCCCCAGCCGTTCCAGCTGCTCGTTAAAAATGCGATCCAAATCGTCCGGCGTTTTGGGCAGCCAAACCGGCATCTTATCCGCAACATAAAATTTGTCGCGGGGGTGTTTTTTGAGGATGGGGCCCATTACGCCTTCGGATTTTCCGCCATGGTACACATAAGCGGTGTCAAAATAGTTGACGCCGGCATCCCAGGCGGTGTCTAGCATACGTTCGGTCTCGGCATAGTCGATCACGCCGTCTTTCATTGGCAGGCGCATACAGCCAAACCCAAGCAAAGAGGTTTCGATATTCAGTTTTTTTGCGATGCGCATCTCCATGAGAAAGCCCCCGTTCCAGTCAGACAAATAAAATCCATTCTATGGTATTGTAGCGTATATTTTCAGTAAAAACAATCGGTGTGCCGTTTTCGTTGTAAAAGAATCCCGAAAAAAGGGCGGGAAAACGGGCAAAAGTATGGTACAATACAAGAAGTATGCCGTGCCTCTGCAAGGATGGGGTACGGAAAGGCGCGCACAGTGTACGCCGCTTGTCCCTAAAGGCGGCGGCGTTTTTCACGCGGGGGCGTGTGGTCTTGAAAGGAAGCGGAAAATGGACAGCAGGGATATTTATGATGTGCTTGTGGTGGGCAGCGGCGCTGCGGGACTGCACGCGGCGCTCAGCTTGGACGCATCTTTTTCGGTACTGGTGCTCAGCAAGGCGGAAGCAGACGTGTGCAACAGCGCATATGCGCAGGGCGGCGTTGCGGCGGTGCTGAATACGCATGACGATAATGAGACATTACATTTTGAGGATACAATGATTGCGGGCGGGAAACGCAACAATCCCGATGCTGTACACGTGCTGGTACACGAAGGGCCGCACGACGTACTGGGTCTGCGTGATCTCGGCGTGGCATTCGACGCCGATAAAGACGGCGTTCTCGATCTCACGCTGGAGGGCGGACATTCCCGTCGGCGAATCGCGCATCACAAGGATCAGACAGGCGCAGAGATTGTACGCGGCCTGCTTGCTGCGGCGGCAGAGCGGCAGAACATCACGATGAAAGCGGGCACTGCTCTCACTCGTCTGGAAAAAGACGACGGAGGGTTCCACGCACTCATCGAGCAAGGCGGGGTGTTCTCTACTGTGAACGCGCGGTTCTGTATCCTTGCCACTGGCGGGATCGGCCGCGTGTTCAAGTATACGACAAACTCCCCTATCGCCACCGGGGACGGCATCGTCTTCGCACAGAAGTTGGGCGCGCGCATCAAGGGGATGAAACTGGTGCAGTTCCACCCCACGGCATTCGCGCGTGGGCCCGCGGAGCGGTTCCTTATTTCTGAATCTGTGCGTGGAGAGGGAGCCAAGCTCCTCAACTGCCGGGGCGAGCAGTTCATGTGCAATTACGACAGCCGCGGAGACTTGGCCCCGCGGGATGTCGTTTCCCGCTGTATTATGGAGGAAGCGCGCAAGACAGGCAGCAACACGTTCTATCTTGACATCACGGCGGAGCCTGCGGATTTTGTGCGGCGGCGTTTTCCCGCCATCTATCATAAATGTATGGAATACGGTATTGATATGACCAAGGACCGCATCCCCGTTTACCCGTGCCAGCATTACCTGATGGGCGGCATCGATGTCGGACTGAATGCCCGTACTACGGTAGATGGGCTGTATGCCGTGGGAGAATGCGCGCATACCGGCGTTCATGGCGCCAACCGGCTTGCCAGCAATTCGCTGTTGGAGGCATTGGTGTTCTCGCGTCGCGCCGCCACGGATATTTTTGCCGCAGACCGTTTGCCTGTTTCAGCGCGGACGCTCACGCCTGCGCAGGGCAAAGATGTGCCTATGGAACTGCGCGGAGAAATCCAGTCCATCATGCAGGGGAGCTTTTTTGTCAACGCCGACTGTGACAAGGCGCGGGAAAACCTGCCGCGTATCCGTGAGATTGAACGGCAGCTCACGGCAGGATATGCCGATTCCCGTGAATTGACCGAGTTGCGGAGCCTTGCCGGTGTGGCTGGGCTGATTTTGGAGGAGGTGCTTTCGGATTGATTCTACCGATGCATTATGAGGAAATTATCCGGCGCGGACTAAAAGAGGATATCAATTATATCGACGTGACCACGGACAACCTTATTCCGGAGGAACAGGAATCCAATGCGGTGTTCTTGGCCAAAGAGGACGGTGTGCTCTGCGGGTTGGAGGTGGCGCTGCATACCCTGGGCCTGTTGGATGCCAGCGTGACGGCAGAGGTATTCAAAAAAGACGGAGACGCCCTGCAAAATGGGGAAATCATTGCGCGTGTGCACGGTTTCACCCGCGCGCTGCTCAAAGGGGAACGTACGGCGCTCAATCTGCTCCAGCATCTGTCCGGTATCGCAACGGCGACGGCGTGCGCCGTTAAAACAGTGGAGGGCACCCGTGCCAGCGTCTGCGACACACGCAAGACACTGCCGGGCCTGCGTGTGCTGGAGAAATACGCCGTCACGGTGGGCGGCGGAAAAAATCACCGCTTCAACTTGTCGGATGCCGCGCTCATCAAGGACAATCATGTGGATGCGGCGGGCGGTATCGGCAAAGCAGTGTCTATTCTGCGCGCCCGCGTGGGGCATACGGTCAAAATCGAGGTGGAAACACGTGATCTTGACGAATTGGCAGACGCGCTGTCGGCTGGGGCGGATATCATCATGCTGGACAACATGAGTCTTGCGGATATGAAAGAAGCTGTGCGTATCACAGCGGGGCGGGTGCCGCTTGAGGCATCCGGCGGTGTGACACAAGAGACGTTACGGGCCATCGCCGAGACCGGGGTGGACTTGATCTCTATCGGTGCACTCACCCACTCGGTCAAGGCGTTGGATATTTCCATGAAGCTGCGGGATTAAAAATACACAAAAGTCCCAATGGATAGTATTGGAACTTACACAATGCTTACAATTCTTTTGAAATCATATCAAATCTATTGAAAACCGCGCAGCGATGTTTTACAATAACAATAGAAAAAGTTATCAAGTGCATATTGTAAATAGCAAACCTATTGAAAAATAGGGACGCAAAACCACGGGTCTAATGTTTCCATTTGGGAACAATGATCGCCGGGTTGCCATTTGTACAGCGGTATGAACAGGTACCACGGCAATTGGGTTGCTGTGGTGCCTGTTTTATTTACATAAAAATGGCAGACAACATGTACTTCCACTATAAAAAGGCAAAGTGAGCAGGTCATTTTGCACAGACAATTGCTGGGAGTTGAATGGACATGAAAAAAAGATGGATGAAGTGGAGTGCAATTCTTTCTGCAGTAGGATTTTTACTTGTGTTTGCAATCGGGGAGGAACCGTTGCAGGCTGCCGCCGCCGCTCTTTCCACAGTGGGCTCGTCAGCGGCTGTCCTCCATTTGCAAAGCGCACAGATTGGCAAGCAAAGCAATGGATATGTCACGCCGGGTTATAAGGTTCCCCACGCCGGCGCAAGCACTGTGAAACGGTATCAATCTTCCAATATTCCTTCCTCTTATGACTTGCGTTCGCAGAACAAGGTCACATCGGTAAAAGATCAAGACAATAACAATGACTGCTGGGCTTTTGCCGCCATGGGTTCGTTGGAGTCGACCTTGATGCCGTCGGAAAACGATAATTTTTCCGAAAGTGATTTGCAAAATACGTCTGGATTCGATTTTGGCCCGAACGACGGGGGAAACGATCAAATGGCGACCGCCTATTTGGCACGTTGGAGCGGGCCGTCGATGTCTTCCGGCGTTCAGAAACATGTGCAAAATGTCGATTGGCTGCCTAACCGGACCGGTTATGGCGATACAACGGTGGATAACGCGATCAAGCAAGCCGTTATTAACGGTACAGCGGTAGCCGTCCCACTTTACTTTGATGACAATTATTACAATAGCGGCACCTACAGTTATTATTATAACGGCGGCAACAGCTCCAACCACGAAATCGACGTGGTTGGCTGGGACGATAACTATCCCGCATCCAATTTTTCGGGGAAATCCGGCGGTACACCGGCATACAACGGCGCGTTCCTCTGCAAAAACAGCTGGGGCACAGGCTGGGGCGACAAAGGGTATTTTTATATTTCCTATTGTGATACTGTCTTTGGTGAAGACGGCAGCACGGTGTATGACGATGCGGAGTCCACTGGCAACTACAGTGAAATCTATCAATATGACCCGCTGGGGTTCACAGCCGCTACAGAGGGCAGTTCCGGAATCCAGTGGATGGCCAATGTGTTTAAGGCGAATGACAACAATTCGCTTACCGCCGTCAGTTTCTATACACTGGCACCGTCGGCCGGTTACAAGGTCTATGTGATCCCGCAATATACCGGTTCCTTGAGCAGCAACACCCGAAAACTGGTCGCCTCCGGTACGGAATCAGAGGCGGGATACCACACAGCCGAACTTTCCTCTTCAATCGCGCTGAAACAAGGCAGTACCTTTGCGGTGGAGGTGCAGTTCACCGCGCAGGGTGTGCAAATTCCGCTTGAGGCTCCCGTGAAAGGCTATTCCAGCAAAGCGACCGCGTCCGCCGGACAGAGTTTTGTCTCGTATGACGGAAACGGCTGGACAGATACGACGCAAGCGTTTGGCAGCAATTTAAATGCCAACGTCTGTGTAAAAGCGTTTACCACTGCGCCCGATTCACCTGATTCTACTGACAATAGTTCAAGCAGCCAACCATCTGGAAGCAGCTCGTCCGATTCGGCAGGCACCGTGAAAACTCCCCCTGTACTTTCTCCTCAAATGAATCTCGAAAGTCCGGACAGCTCTACACAATACGGCAATGTGACGGTGGCCGGCTGGGCGCTGAATAGCGCGGGCGTGAGCCGCGTCGATGTGTACATTGACAAAGGCACAGCAAATCAAAAGTTGTATTCCACATTGGTTAACCTGCCCCGTGCCGATGTCAAAACCATTGTAGACCCTGATGGGCACTATATAGGCAGCAGTAACAGCGGGTTCAACCTAAGCATACCAGCCGCGGATTTTGCGGCGGGACAGCATACCGTGAGTGCAGAGGCCATCGGCAGCGACGGTACAGTGCAATGGACGGTGCGTTCGTTTACGGCGGGACCGGCTTCGGCCAGCAGTCTAGACAGCCCTGCAACAGCCATGTGCTCCGGCAATGTGACGATATCCGGCTGGGCGCTCAACCACGCGGGGATGAACCGGGTGGATGTATATATCGATCTTGGCACCGCGTCACAGAAATTCTTTTCCACTTTGGTGAACGGGAACCGGGCGGATGTCAAAACCATTGTAGACCCTGACGGGCACTATATAGGCAGCAGCAACAGTGGGTTCAACCTGATGATCCCCGCCGCTGCTCTACCCGCGGGACAGCATACATTGAATGCAGCGGCTATCGGCAATGACGGCACAGTGCAATGGATGGTGCGTTCGTTCACGGTGGGTCCCACTTCGGTCAGTAGTCTGGACAGCCCCGCCGCAGCCACGTGCTCTGGCGATGTGAAGGTATCCGGCTGGGCGCTCAATCACGCGGGGATGAACCGGGTGGATGTGTATGTCGATCTTGGTACTGCGTCACAGAAATTCTTTTCCACATTGGTGAACGGGAGCCGGGCGGATGTCAAAACCATTGTAGACCCTGACGGGCAGTACATAGGCAGCAGCAACAGTGGATTTAACCTGATGATTCCCGCCGCTGCTCTACCCGCGGGACAGCATACATTGAATGCAGCGGCTATCGGCAACGACGGTACAGTGCAATGGATGGTGCGTTCGTTTACGGTGGGTCCGGATTCGGTCTGTAGTCTGGATAGCCCCGCCGCAGCCATGTGCTCTGGCAATGTGGAGGTATCCGGTTGGGCGCTGAACCACGCAGGAATGAATCGGGTGGACGTATATGTCGATCTTGGCACCACGTCACAGAAATTCTTTTCCACATCGGTCAACGGGAGCCGGGCGGATGTCAAAACCATTGTGGATCCTGACGGGCAGTATATAGGCAGCAGCAACAGTGGATTCAGCCTGACGATTCCCGTCGCCGCTCTTTCTGCGGGGCAGCATACGCTGAATGTGGCGGCTATCGGCAACGACGGTACAGTGCAATGGATGGTGCGCAGCTTCGGAGTCTGAGACTGCGGACACAGAGGTTTCTTTATATAAAACAGTAAAGAGGACGGGTTTCCGTCCTCTTTTTGTGCCCTATGCAGCCTGTTTTTGTGGAAAGCGCTATAGCATCGGATTGCATTCGGCAGATGTCTGTTGTAAAATAAGAGCACTGGCTATGCGGTCGGCCCGGTTTTTGGGTTGTGCGTATCGGTTCGCTGCCAAAAAGGAAAGGGTGGGTGCGGCTTGGAATGTCTATATCTGGTGATTCCCTGTTACAATGAGGAGGCGGTTCTCCCCGAGACCGGCAAACGGTTGACCGAGAAGCTCCATACACTGATTCGGGATGGGAAGGTGTCTGGCCAAAGCCGGATTGCCTTTGTGGATGACGGCTCCAAAGACCGTACATGGGCACTGATCGAGGAACTGCATGCACACGACGGACTTGTACAGGGAATCCGCCTTTCACGGAACGAAGGCCATCAGAACGCGTTGCTCGCGGGCCTGATGACCGTAAAAGATCAAGCAGATATTACCGTGACGCTGGATGCCGATCTACAGGACGACATCGACGCGATCGACGGGTTTCTGGAAAAACGCGGCGAAGGCTGCGATGTCGTATATGGTGTACGGAACTCGCGTGCCAGCGACACGGTTTTCAAGCGGAAAACAGCGGTCTGTTTCTACCGCCTGATGCAAACGCTGGGGGTGGATATCGTTTATAACCACGCGGATTATCGGTTGATGAGCCGGCGCGCGGTGGAAGCATTGTCCCGCTTCCGCGAAGTGAACCTATTCCTGCGCGGGATCGTGCCGCTGATCGGCTTTCGCAGCGACACGGTGCCCTATGAGCGGCACGAACGTTTCGCGGGTCAGTCCAAATATCCGCTCCACAAGATGTTGGCATTCGCCTGGGAGGGGGTTACCTCGTTCAGTGTGAAGCCCATTCGTCTGATTGCGGCCACCGGTGCAATCATTTTTTCAGTCAGCATCCTCATGCTGCTGTATTTTCTGTTTTTGTTTTTGCAAGGCAAGACAGTCGCAGGATGGACAAGCATTGTGATATCCATTTGGGCGATTGGCGGACTTCAAATCTTGAGCACCGGTATCATCGGTGAATATATTGGCAAGATCTATCTGGAGGCCAAAGGCCGGCCTCAATATTTGATCGACCAGTATTTGCAATAGGCCTTTTCAGAACGTATTAGGTCTGCGGTGGCTGTTCGCGCGCGAGTGCGCCGCCCACGGCGTCGATATCGCCCGTCATTAAAGCGACGGTGGCGCGGTAGATAGTGCCGGGATCGCGCAGAAACTGTTGCTTCACAGATTCCGCCTGTGCACAGTCGGGCACGAGCAGTGAAAGGGAGAGCAGGGTGTCCGTTCCGTCCAGCACGGCGCAGCGCACGGTGAACCCGGCGCCGTTGGGCGTGATTTCCACTTTGTTTTCCGCTTCACGTTTTTGGCGCGCAAGCAGGCGGATGCCGGCCTTCACAGCCTTTTCCCGAACGGAAAAGGGCAGGCGGCGCTCAAACATATCTGCTGTACCGGCGCCCAGCTGTGTGACCTTGTACGATTTTTCGCCGTCTTTTTCCACCAGGTCAATATGTCCGGAAAGCAGCAGCGCGTGGAGCGCATCCGCCAGCGTGAAATAATTGACTAGGCCGTCGTGCTGAAGTGCTTCGGCCAACGTCTGGAGCGGGAGGGGCTCCCGCATATTCTTTAATAGGTAACAGATAAGGATTTTGACGTCGCCCGCATCCCGCAGACCGCCGGGCTCTACCCCGCCGTCGAACGCACTGTTTGCCACAATCATCCCTCCGTTTTTAAAAGCCATGCCGCACTGGAATCGCGCAGAATCTGTTTGCGCAGAGACCGGCTGCGATACCTATCCTAACTGTACCATAAAAGGTGAAAAATAAAAAGCCCCGCACGGGTACGGCGTATGAAAAAATCCTGGGCGGCGGTGTGTAACCCTTGTCACCCCGTGCTTTGTGTGCTATAATAACACAAAATGAAATGTCTTTGGGGCGGAGTGTAATTCTCCAACCGGCGGTAATGCGGCTTTATGCCGACGAGTCCGCGAGCAGTTTTGTTGACACGGTGTGATTCCGTGACCGACGGTATAGTCCGGATGAAAAAAGACGCATATCCTGCAACATTGCCCCGGGTATTTTTATATCCCGGGGCTTTTTGTTTTCCAGCGTGCCCCATGACCAAAAAGGAGTATTATTATGTACACACAACAGCAAAAAACAAAGCGCATGGTTATCCTGGGGATGCTGACTGCTATTTCCATCATTCTGTATTTTATTGAGATTCCATTTTTCTCCGGGCCGCTCAAATTGGACTTCAGCGACCTTCCAGCTGCGGTCGCCGCAGTCCTGTTTGGACCGGTCGCGGGTGTCGTTATTGAACTGCTCAAAAATATCATCAACCTGTTTGTCAAGGATTGGGGAACAACCATGGGCTTTGGCGCTTTGCTCAATTTTATTGTGGGCGTTGCGCTCGTGGTGCCGCTTTCGGTGGTGACGCGCGGTTTGCTGAAACGTAAAGGAACCCGGATGGTTTCGATACTGTTGGGCGGGCTTGTCGGATTGGTCGCCATGGTGGGCGCCGGTGCTTTGGCAAACTATTTAATTGACCCCTCGTATATGCGGCTGGTCTATCATATCCCCAACGCGCAGATTCCCGGAATGATGGCGGTTTTCATTGGCTGGGCCACACTTTTAAACATTGTCAAGTCGGTTTTGACAACGGTCTTGTTGGGCTTAGTGATGGCGGCCCTCAGCAGAAATGAGAATGCGTTGAAGGTTTGATTCCTTTTCCGCGGCATACGTTGCATTTTTCACATCCTGTGGTATAGTGGTAGTATGTAGGATAGATGAATCGAATCCCGCAGTACATAAAATGAAGGGACACGGCAGGACAACGGTCGCGGCGATTTTTGTTTTCCGATACCATTGGCAGCCTTGGGGTGTAATCAGCGTGTTTGAACACCATCAAGCCGCAATTAGAGCGGCAACAAAAGAATTGTCTGCATGGGACGAAGTGCTCGGCGTTATCATTTATGGATCGGTTGCACATGGCTTTGCTCTGGAGAATTCCGATGTGGATATTAAGATTGTTTGCACCGAAGCGTTTTTCTCGGCAAAGGAGCGTGCGGGGAATATCGGGTATTTTGACCGCGGCGCCACCCACTATGAGGGCGGTTATGTGGACGGTGAGTTCACTACACTGGCGCGTATTGAACGGGTGGCCGCCGATGGAACGGAGCCGGCGCGTTACGATTTTCAAGATGCCATTGTCACCTTTGACCGTTTGGGCGGGCTGGAAAAGTTGGTGCGGCAGGCGGCCCGCTATCCGGTGGAACAAAAGCACAGCAAACTGCTTCGCTTCTATGCACAGTTTTCTGCGTGGAAATTGCATTATTATGAGGCGCTGCGGCGGGACAACCGCTATCTGGCACATCTTTCCGCACTGCAATTTGCATTATATGCCGGGCGGTTGTTTTTAGCGCACAATGAGACATTGTTCCCGTGGCACAAATGGTTTTTGCAGGTGCTTTCAAGTGTGCCCCAGAAACCTGCCGGTTTGATGCGCTGTATGAACACTCTGATTGATCAGAAGCGTGCGGAAGACATCGAGCGGCTTTATAATATGGTGTCGGATTTTACCGATTGGCCGCGCGATCTTGACCAAAACCAGCAGCTTTTGCGGGATATCCATACCGGGCGCATGGAGGACTTCCCTTTTGCCTCGGATTGACAGAAACAGCGCAAGTGAGGTGTGTGGGTCTGTCGGGTTAAAGCGAGTAAGAGCCTATTTTTATGGCGACAGCATCATAAAAATAGGCTCTTTTTGTGCTATAATAAAGCGCATATAGAAAAAGAAGCATGCGCGGTGTAAATTGCGGAGGTGCGCATACAAGTAAAAGTTGTTGTTTGTCAAACCTACAGAAGAGAAAACGGGGAGAAACAAGTGAAGGTAAAAATATGTGGTGTGTTGTTTGCCTGTCTGGGTATTGCGGCCGTAGTCGTTTTATTCTATCATGGAACACTGTATCATATAAGAAGCATAAACGGGTCTTTTACGGTTTCGTCAAATGGAGTTGCCCAAATTGACACGATTGATGATGCAAACGGAATTGTAGCGATTTCAGGATGGGCAATCAATAAAGGAACGGTTTATAAAGGGTATAATTGGATTGCCGGGGCATTCCAAAACGTATATGTCAATAATACGCTGGTTTTAAAGGATAATGGCGGACATATTTATGCATTACATACACTTTCGGTCGTGAGACCAGATATCAACGCAGCAATGAACGATGGTATCAATTATGGACCCTGCGGCGTATACGCGAAAGCAAGAAAGGCCGCATTGAAAAAAGGGATTTCCTATCAAGTAGGCATATTGATGATTGATCGAAGCGGGAGAAAGTCTATTATTTATTCAGAAAAGGAACTCAAGGTATGAATTTGCGTAAATATTTTGTTGCAAAGATTAAAAAAATAGATGTTCAGTATATTACGCAATACATACCGATTGCTCTGTATTCTGTTTTGCTTTTTTTGATTGTTTATCAGGCTATCCCGGTTTATGATGACATTACGCGTTTGGGCATTTTGAACCAAAATCATGGGGTGCGAGGCGCGTTGGACAATTATTACCACACGTGGGGGGGGCGACTGTTTCCTACTTTGGTTTGGCTGCTTTCCTATAAGGTCCGTTTGTTGATGTGGAAGATTTTAAACGTTGCATGTTTTGCGGTATTAATGCTCATGTTGTCGAGAATAAGTCAAATGGGGACGATTGGCCGCAGAAATGAAACACTTGTTAAAAATATGATTGGGTGTGCGCTGTTTTTTCTGATTCCGCTTTCCACGATGCTTGGGTCTGTTGTTTGGATAACGGGTTCTTTTTATTATTTTTGGGCCGGTACAAGCCTGCTGATCGCACTGATTCCTTTTTTTAACCTCGTTTTTGCACGGGAAACGAAAAATCCGCTTTATATCCTTTATGTTGTTTGCGCACTGTATGCCTGTTATTGTGAACAGACGGCCGTTATCCTGATTTTTTCAGGAGTGGTTGCCCTAGTGTTCCTTGTGCGGAGGCGTTTCAAGTCGTCGCTGCTGTCGAATTTGATGTTTGGCGGCTATTACCTTATCATCGCGGTAAATGCTTTAATTTGTCTGACGGCACCCGGGTCAAAAGGGCGTGTGGCCAATGAAACATTATTCTGGTTTCCGGATTATGATATGCTGTCTATTCCGGATAAGTTGTTCAGAGGGCTTTGCCTGACGGCAAACTACTTTTTAAACACGTCGGTCTGGACCATTTTGCTCATTAGCATATTGGTCATCCTCCTTTACAGGAAAAAGTTCCAAAGCAAAGGTGCAACGATCTTTGCGGCTTTGCCGCTGTTGATGCTATTGATAAATTTGCTCCCGCTTGATACACTTTTATCCCGTATGGTGGATCCATCCTTCAAACTGGCGGCAACAGTGCAAAAATATTTGACCAATTTTTCAATTTTTGATTATACGGCGGTGTATTCAAAAAAATCGTATATCGGTATTGTTGCGGCAGTTGCCATGTTGTTGCTTTTAGCTTATTTGATTTACACATCATTTGACAATAAACGGCAGGGGTTGTTTTGTCTGTTCCTTCTTTTTTCATCCATTGATTCGGGGCTAATGATGGGATTCTCACCTACGATCTATGCCTCCGGCAACCGTGTGTTTTTTATTTCGGATTTGATGATGCTTGTAGTCGCTATGTGTTTGGTGCACGAATTTTTTGTTAAAGTTCGAACAAACCGTATTTTTACCATTATGTGCGTTGGGCTTGTCACAATTTCGGGATTGGTGTGGCTTGCCTATTTTACACAGATCAAAGACATTATCTACCATTGATATAAGATGCGATGCCTCATGTTGCCGCCAAGATACCGGTTGCAACATGGGGCCAAAAGATCATCTTTCCGAATAAGCCAGCGCTGCTGCGGGGAACGGTTGGAGGGCGCGCTTTAAGATGCCCTGCACATAGGCAATCAGCATCCCATAGTTGGTTACATCCACCCCGTGTGCGTTGGCATACCGGATGCGGTACTGCATTTCTCGACGGGTGAGCATACAGCCGCCGCAGTGGACTACGACTGCGTATTGTTCAATATCACGCGGAAAATCCAGACCTGATGTCCAGTCGAATGCGACCTCTCCCCCGACCAACTGCCGTATCCAGCGCGGAATCTTGACAGTGCCGATGTCATCCGACTGCCGGTGGTGGGTGCAGCCCTCCGCAATCAGCACGCGGTCGCCCGGGCGGAGGGAGGCAATACGGCGCACCCCTTTGGTCAGCGCTGTGAGGTCGCCTTTCTGCCTTGCAAACAGGATGGAAAACGAGGTGAGCGGAATCTCCGGCGGCGTGTCGGCGGATACTTTTAGAAATGCCTGCGAGTCGGTAATGACAACCGCCGGTTTTTGCCGCAGGTTTTCGAGCGTGTAGCGCAGTTCCTGTTCTTTGGTTACCACCGCGATAGCGTCGCGTTCCAAGATGTCGCGGATGGTCTGTTGTTGGGGCAGGATCAGACGCCCTTTCGGCGCGGCTTTGTCGATGGGCGTCACCAGAACAGCGGTCTGCCCCTCCTGCACCAGCCCGCTGGTCAATCCCAGCTCCTCGGTGTCCGGCGCGGCGGTCTGTGCAAGCAGTTCCCGCAAGGCGGATATTCCCTCCCCTGTCCGGGCGCTCGCCGTGGCGACTGGTGCGGCGGTTTTGGCCTGCAAGGCATCGTGCTCTTCCGCACTGACCGGATGTAAGTCGCACTTGTTGAGTACGACTACAAACGGTACACGCCGCTGCCGCAGTTCCTCAATGAATGCGGTTTCAAATGTTCCTACGCCCTGTGCCGCATTTACCACAACCACAGCCAGATCGGTGCGGCGCAGTTCCTCATAAGCTTTTTCTACCCGCAGACTGCCCAATTCACCGGTGTCGTCGAGTCCGGCGGTATCGGTCAGCAGCACAGGTCCCAGCGGCAGAATCTCCATCGTTTTGTGGACGGGGTCGGTCGTGGTGCCTGGTACGTCGGACGTGACTGCGACCGGCTGCCCGGCGATTGCGTTGAGCAGCGAGGATTTGCCCGCGTTGCGCCTCCCGAAAAAGGCGATGTGCGTGCGGTTGGCGACAGGTGTGGTGTCCATAGGGACTCCTTTCGGGTTTGTGGTTTATTGTAAGCTTTTGATATAAGACACCGGTACATCCATGCGGGCGGCTGTTTCTTTAATGGAAAGTCCGCTGTTCAAGAAGCGTTGTACTACGATTGCCATATTTTCTCCGACTTCAAGGATGTGCTCATCCAAATCGTAAAAGCGGATGACGCGTTGTCCCCACGCGTGTTCCAAAAGCGGATGCACATATCGAATGTTTGGGAATCCGCTTAATTTGGCGGAAAAAGTATCCATATCATCTTCTTCAAAATACAGTTCACACGCATTGTTGCCAAAGACGATTTCGTCCGCGGATTTGCGGAGAAAAGATTTCCAAGTGTCTGCGGTTTGCAGGGCGATGCCGCCGGTCAATGTGACGTTGGCTCCAAAGTCCGCGATGACTTCCAAGCCCAGCACATCGTGGTAAAACTGTTTTGCCCGTTCCATATCGTGAACGGCAAGGAGTGTGCAGGCGTATTCCATACAGGCCTCCTGTCTGACGAGTTGTGCCTGCCCGTTTCAGGCTGAGCAGGTATGGTTTGATGGAAGTTTGCCTGAATTTAAAACCGAATGGTGTCCGCCCGGGTCATGGCGCGGGGATCAAGGATGCGGTCAATTTGCTCCGGAGTGAAGCGTCCATCCTCTCGGAGTGCCTGCCGGACGGTCTTGCCGGTTTGCAGGCAGTCTTTGGCGATGCGAGAGGCCGCGTCATAGCCAATGTGGTCGATGAGCACCGCCGCCAATGATGGGCTTTGCTCCGCCAGTGCCGCACAGCGCGCGCGGTTTGGCTCCATGCCGGCAATGCATTTCTCTAAAAGCAACTTTACGGACTGCCGCATCAAATCCAACATTTCCAGTAGATTTTTTGCAATCAACGGCAAAAACGCATTCAGTTCGAGGTTGCCCGCCTGCGCCGCCAGTGTGATGGCCATATCATCCGCCATGATTTGATAGGCAGCCTGCGTGACCGCTTCCGGGATGACCGGATTTACTTTGCCGGGCATAATGGAAGAACCCGCTTGCAGCGCGGGCAGGTGAATTTCCCCGAACCCCGCGCGCGGGCCGGAAGATAATAGCCGCAGGTCGCCCGCAATCTTGGCGAGATTGACCGCCGCCGCCTTGAGCAGACCGGATACTTCTACGAACACATCACAGTTTTGGGTGGGGTCGATGGGGTCTTCCGCACGCGCAAGCCCCAGCCCTGTCAGTTCCCGCAAATGTTCCGCCGCCGCAAACGTGTAAGCGCGCGGGGCGTTCAGACCCGTGCCGACCGCCGTACCGCCCAAATTGATCTGCCGCAGGCGTTCCTCCGCTTTGTAAAGCCGCCAGCGGTCGCGCGCCACGGCTTGCGCCCATGCCCCGCACTCCTGCCCCAATGTGATGGGCACCGCGTCCTGCAGCTCCGTGCGCCCGATTTTCAGCACGTCCGCAAAGGCCTCCTCTTTTTCCTGCAAGGCCGTCTGCAAGTTTGCAAACGCCTGGCTCACCGGTTTGAGCAGCCGGATAGCCGCCACACGCACGGCGGTTGGAAAAACATCGTTGGTGGACTGGGAGCGGTTCACATCGTCGATGGGATGCACCAGTGTGTAATCGCCCTTTTTGCCGCCCAACAGCTCAATGGCGCGGTTGGCAATGACCTCATTGAGGTTCATGTTGGCGGATGTTCCCGCGCCGCCCTGCAACGCGTCGGTGAGGAACTGATCGGCCAGTTCACCGGATGCGATTTCTGCGCAGGCACTGACAATGGCAGTTACCTTTTCCCGGGCAATCAGACCCGCGTCCCCGTTGGCCAGCGCCGCCGCCTGCTTGACGGCTGCCAGCGCCCGGATCAGTTCGGGGTGCAGGCGCTGCCCGGATAACGGAAAATTTTCTATAGCACGTACCGTGTGGATTCCGTAATAGGCAGTGTCGTCCAACCGGCGTTCACCCAGCAGGTCCTGCTCTGTCCTCATATGCGGTTCACCCTCCTTGTACGGTCTATATGGTCGCCGCGTGAAAAGTCCGGCGTGAAGCCGGCCGACGCAATGCGCCGCGACAGACATTGCAGGCATTCCGCCGCCTCCTCACCGGTGCAAATTTTATTGTCATACAGCATATACTCTTTGCGGTGTGTGACCGGTGACAGGTTGGGCATGACCACGTTCGCCCCGGCTTTCAGCCCCTTTTCGCGCCCCAGCGGGTCAACAGTGCCAAGTGCGGTGGTGGCGGGCAGCAAGACCTTCGGCAGCATCAGCCGCAGGAAAGAGAGCAGGACGAGTGTAAAATCCGCCGAGGGGGTTTCCATGCCGGCAAAGCGGGTGTCGTGGTGCGGCACGAACGGCCCAATCCCGACCATATGCGGCTGAAGATCCCGCAGGAACAAAAAGTCTTCCGCCAGCGTTTCATCAGTCTGCCCGGGCGACTGCACCATGAAACCTGCTCCCACCTGATAGCCGATGTCTTTGAGGTCATATAGGCACCGCCTGCGGTGTTCAGCGGACATGGACGCGGGATGCAGCGAGCGGTAGTGCGCATTGTCTGCCGTTTCGTGCCGCAGCAGATAGCGGTCGGCGCCCGCTTCAAAATAGCGCTGGTAGCTATCGCGTTCTTTTTCGCCGATGGACAGTGTGACGGCGCAATCTGGATGCCGCTCCTTGATGCCGGAAACGATCGAGCAGATGCGGTCGTCGGTATACCACGGGTCTTCTCCGCCTTGCAGGACGAAGGTGCGGAAACCCAGCGCGCGGCCCTTGTCTGCACAGGCCCATATTTCCGCCTCTGTCAGCCGATAACGTGCGGCCTTGGTATTGCCCGCGCGGATGCCGCAGTAATAGCAGTCGTTTTTGCAGTAACTGGTAAACTCGATTAGCCCCCGAAAATAGACGGTGTCCCCGTAATAGGGACGCCGGGCAGTATCGGCGGCGGCAAAGAGCGCCTGCCGGTCTTCCTGCGGCAGATGGCGCGCCGCCGCGATGAGCGCGGCAAGTGCCGGTTTATCGCCGTTGCACACGATTTTTACAACATCGGCTGCTTGCAGCATAAGGGGGCCCTCCATAGGATTGAGCCGCATGGCGGCATGGCGTTTCATTGCCCTTGATTATAGCATTTTGTCTCCGAAAAGTATAGGCGGGAAAGCGCTCGCCCGTCTCCCCCATTTTTAGACAGTGCGGCGGGCACTGCGCCTGTTGCCCGGAGTGAGAAGGCGGTCGGCGGGCGCTTTGACAAGAGCAGGGCACGCGCCTATAATGAAGATGTCCAAAGATTGTCACGGCGGGACGGCGGCTGCCGTTCTATAAAATTCAAGTGCAGAGGATGGAAAGTCATGAGCCAGACTGTATATGTGACCGGGCACCGTAACCCGGATACCGACTCTATTTGTTCGTCTATAGGATATGCCGCGCTCAAGCGGGCGCTGGGGGTGGACGCCACACCGGTGAGGTTGGGCAAGGTGAACCGGGAAACGGCATTTGTGCTTTCGCATTTTGATGTGAAACCGCAGGAGCTGCTTGCCTCCGTGCGCGGTCAGGTCGGCGATATCACATTGGAAACAATCCGGCCGCTTGCACCGGACACTGCCCTGCAAACGGCGCTCGAAGCCCTCTACGCGGAGAATGGCGGCCTGCTGCCGGTGGTCGGTGCTGATGGCCGGCTGGCAGGTCTTGTTTCGGCGGGGGATATCGCCGCGCTGTCGCTTACTTATTTGAGCGGTGAGGAACCTGACGGGTCGGCGGCCGCACTGCAAAAGAAGTTTCAGGGTCTGCCGGTAGTAGATGCAATGCGCACCACAGGATATGACGTACTGCACCCCACGGATTACATCAGCGATGCCCGCGCCACACTTGAGTCCGATTCTGCCGGGCGCGTGCCGGTGGTGGATGAGACCGGCGCGTATCTTGGCTTTTGTACGCTGGCGCTTTTGGAGACCTATCGCCGCAAACAGGTCATCCTGGTCGATCACAGCGAGCGGACGCAGACGGTGGACGGTTTAGAGGAAGCCGACCTGCTTGAAATCATCGACCACCACCGCATAGGCGATATCCAAACACCGGGCCCGATTTACTTCCGCAATGAGCCTGTGGGATGCTCGGCAACTATTGTAACCAAGCTTTATGACGAGAACGGCGTGACGCCGGAACCCAAAGTGGCCGGTCTGCTTTGTTCCGCTATTCTGTCCGATACAGTAAAATTCAAATCCCCCACCTGCACGCCGGTGGACAAAGATACAGCCCTGCGCCTTGCCAAGATGGCCGGAATTGATGTGGACGCTTATGCCAAGCGGATGTTCGAGGCGGGTGCGTCGCTGGAGGGCATGTCCCCCGACGAGATCATCCACAACGATTTTAAAGAATATGTTCTCGGCGGCAAAAAGCTGGGTATCGCGCAGGTGACAATGGCCACTCTGGCCAGCTTTGCCGGTTATCGTGAAGCAGTACTTCTCCGCAGTGCGGAAATGCTTGAACAAGAGGGATATGCCGCCGTGCTGGTCATTGTGACCGCGATATTGGATGAGCAGACCGAGGTCTTGTTCCAGGAAACAGAAAAAGGATTGGTGGCGTCTGCATTTGGTGACATGCGCGATGGTGTCAGCTTTATGATGGAGGGTGTCGTATCCCGCAAAAAGCAGATTGTGCCGCAGCTTACCAAAGCACTGTCTTAAAACAGGAGTAGCACGTCAGCAAATAGATATATGCACACAGAAAACCTCCCCGAAGGAAGACGGGGAGGTTTTTTGCTGTTCCGGCGGAGCCGAAGCAATGGTGGCAGTTTTGGCAGATTCACTTGGAGATATTTATAACAACCAAACCCCTTGAGCAAGGCTTGCGTTATAAAGGCAAATGGATACATTTTCAGGTACGCCGGCTGGATGGGCCGCAAAAAGCACCTGAAGATGATAGGAAAGAGGGACAGCCAATACAAGCGGGAAGCATAAAACGAGCGCTTTATGCATACAGCAAAGCGCCCGTTTTTCAAACAGTGAACAAAAAGGCAGCCCGGCGGTCATAGTTCAAAACGTTAGATCCGTGGCTTTGCGTCGCCGTTTTTCAACGGGTTTGCTGGAGCATTTTGTTAAATTTTAGATTGTATGATCTTTGTGATGTATGGTAACACATTCCATCGAGAAATGCAATAGAGCAGATAAAATGAAAGGGCTAATTTGCCGGCCCGCCGCATAGACTGCACTGTTTCCATAAAGGGATGCCTCCGTAATCGGCTGGATTTTGCGTCACGGGAAGGAATATACGGTATGTATTTTATAGAAGTGGAACCGAATGTGCGCCTATGCGTACAAGAATTCAATCCCAAAGGGGAGCACACCATTGTGCTGGTGCATGGCTGGCCGCTGAACCGTCGGATGTTTGAATATCAGCTGAATGTTCTGCCGGCGCGCGGCTGGCGGTGCATCGTCTATGATCTGCGGGGGTTTGGCGATTCCGATACGCCCGTGTCCGGGTACGGATATGACCGGCTGGCGGATGATCTGCGCATTGTAGTGGATGCGCTGGGGCTTACACAGTTTGTACTGACAGGCTTTTCGGTTGGCGGGGCAATCGTGACGCGCTACATGGCGCGCCACGCCGGATATGGTGTGCAAAAATTGGCGCTGCTTGCTGCCGCGTCCCCTTCATTTGTGCAAAGGCCGTCTTTTCCTTACGGGATGACGGTGGAGGCGGTCAACAGCTTGATCGCGCAGACCTACCGTGACCGACCGCAGATGCTGGAAGGGTTTGGGCGGTTGTTTTTTGCGAGCAACGTTACCCCCGCACTGCGGGTGTGGTTTAATGGACTGGGGCTGGCGGCCTCGGGCATTGGCACGATTCGTGTGCTGGAGTCCCTGCGCGACGAGGATCTACACCGCGATTTGGCGTCCATCCACGTTCCGACCGGCATCTTCCACGGCGTGCGCGATCAGATTTGCCCGTTTGAATTGGCTGTGGCCCAACACAACGGGATTGCGGGTTCGGTGCTTTACCGGTTTGAAAACAGCGGTCACGCGGTGTTCTACGATGAATTGGAACGCTTCAACGATACCTTTTTCGCTTTTCTGGAGGGTTGATACCCGCCTGCGGACATGCCGTAATGGAGACCGGAATATTTTTCTAAAGATTATGGGCGGCATCGAGCAGATGCCGTCTTTTTAAGGGTGCATCTACAGCGGATGAAACAAAAGGGGCGTTGTGCATTGATTTTTAAAATGCAGGTTTTGCGTCGTTTTTGCCGCATGGATGCGGTGGAGTTTTTAGAAAAGAGACTGTTAAGTGGATAAAGGGACGGCAAAACGTCTATTGGAATAAAAACCATATTTAATATATATAAAGGAAATTATGAAGGAGAGGCTGCAAAAAAAGAATTGCCCGCGCAAGATCCGTGTGTTATCATTTTTTCTTGTAAAGAGTAGAGTTGCCGGAATACCGGTTTCTTAATTTAAAATACTAGTAGTGAAAGGTGATTGCATTATGGCAAGATTCACACTGCCCCGTGACATTTATTTTGGAGATAATGCCATTGAGGAGCTTAGCAACCTCAAAGGACACAAAAAAGCGTTTATTGTGACCGGTGGTCACTCCATGCAGAAATTTGGATTTCTGGATAAATTGGAAGATGTGTTGAAAAAAGCGGGCATGGAAGTCCAGCTTTTCGCCGGTGTGGAACCGGATCCGTCGGTGGAGACCGTCTATAAGGGTGCCGAAGCCATGCGCGCGTTCGGACCGGATGTCATTGTTTCCATCGGCGGCGGCTCCCCCATTGATGCCGCCAAGGCCATGTGGGTTTTTTATGAGTATCCCGACAAGAAATTTGATGATATCAAAGACCCGTTCTCGCTGCCGAAACTGCGGCAGAAGGCGATCTTTGTGGCGGTTCCGTCCACCAGCGGCACTGCGACTGAGGTGACGGCGTTCTCTGTTATCACTGACTATTCCAACAAAGTCAAATATCCGTTGGCCGACTTTGAGATTACCCCGGATATCGCTGTATTGGATTATGCGCTTGCACAGACCATGCCGCAGAAGTTGACGGCACACACCGGTATGGATGCCCTTACCCATGCCATTGAAGCCTATGTCGCCGTGGCACGTTCCCCGTTCAGCGATCCGCTGGCACTCAAAGCCATCAACTGGATCGTGGATAACCTTGCCGATTCCTACAACGGCAATAAAAAGGCGCGTGAGCGGATGCACGTGGCACAGTGTCTTGCCGGCATGGCGTTTTCCAACGCGCTGCTGGGCATCTGCCATTCCTTGGCGCACAAAATCGGCGCGCAGTTTGATCTGCCGCACGGTCTTTGCAACGCCATTTTGCTGCCGTATGTCATCAAGTACAACTCGGTTGTTTCCCTAAAGGATTACGCCGAGATTGCCCGCTCACTCGGTCTGCCGGGCGGTACCGACAAACAGCTTACGCATTCGCTCATCGAATTGGTCAAACAGCTCAACAGCCGTGTAGGCATTCTCCCGACGTTCCGTGAAAACGGCGTGACCGACGAAGTGTTTAATGCGCATATCGACTTCATCGCCCAGCAGGCGCAGTTGGATCCTTGCACCGGCGCCAACCCACGCGGCACCACGCCGGCAGAACTCAAGAAAATCCTTGTCTGCGCTTTGGACGGTACACCGCTCAATTTCTAAGATATCTCTTTTCCATATATATTGATTATCCTTTTGCAATTGTTTTAGTGCTGCAGCGTTTGGTGCAGCACTTTTTTATCGGCAAAAGGACGGCGGTACAA
>NZ_JBDNLG010000046.1:0-21855 GCF_047718355.1 Ethanoligenens sp. | reverse complement strand
AAACGCCTCAAAGTTGGCCCGAAGCGCCATTATCTCCATAACCGGCGGTTTTTTTCATGTCCGAATTTATTTATAGGGGGACAGATATAGAACTTTTTACTTCGGCAGTCAGTACGTCGAAGACACTTGTGGTCGCACTGGGTGCAGTTCTCGGCCTGTGGGGCAGCGTCAACCTCACGGAAGGATACGGCGGGGAGAATGCTGCATCAATGCGCAAACTCCATAAGGAAGCAGCAGTCCCACACAAAGAAGCAAGATAGACCGCCACAGACGGAATGTATATGAAAAACGGATGCCGCAATCGCGCATCCGTTTTCTGTTAAGGTCCAATTCGGACAAACTTATTCCGCAATGAGCAACCATATATAATATATAATCTCGCTATTTGTACACTGCTATTGCCGTGCCGCATGGATAAGCGGCATAAAAATACCGTCTACGATCTCCGCTATTGCGGTATCGGTTATTTCCTGCTTTGTAATCAGCTCATGATGCAACAGATCCAAAGGCAGTGAGATGACCCGGGGCGATAGTTTCTCCAAGCGGACTTCCCCACGAAGTTCCGCCTTTTTCAAGATCACCATCATAGCCGCCGTCATCTTATTCTCTTTATTTTCGGACCTTCGCTGGATGATTTGCGGCATGGCAGCAACTAAGGTACGCCAAACCTGCGGTTCCATCAACAGTCCCCGGATCGTCTGCGGACCGATTGTTTTCACCGGTTCTACACGGGCGCGCAGATAGGCAACCACATCATCGCGCAGGCTTCCGGTATCCGGTATGTTGTCTATGTTGGTTGTCGGTATCCATTTACGCAGGGCTGCCATTACAAGCTCAGACTTGTTGGCCCAGCGACGGTAAAGGACGGCCTTATTGGTCCCCGCCCGTGTCGCGGCGCTTTCCATCGTCAGATGCGAATAGCCATTTTCGGCAAGTTCATCCATTGTGGCATTTAGGATTGCCTCCTCCAGAATTTCTCCCCGACGGCGCGTACCCTTTTTTTGCTCATCCATTTTATTCCCCTCTGCCCCTCAAAGAATAAATATATCCTTGCTTTAAAATATGTACATAAGAAACAAAATAGTTTCTTATTTTTATGTAGAGTATGTCAATTGAAAAAGCTTTGCAATTATCCTATCATATTCACATAAGAAACGCAATTGTTTTCTTTAGCAAATGGAGGGAGATTCCAAATGAGTGCAGATAAAGTGAAACCAGCAAAAGAAAAACTGAGTCCGGTCGTAATGAGAGCAGCCGTTGTAATCCTCATCGGTGCGCTTGCGCCGCTATTCGATTCAACCATGATGAACGTCGCAATCCACACCATCGGAGCCGAAATGAAGATTGGCACTTCTGTCATACAGTGGATCACGACGGGATATATTCTGGCAATGGGGCTGGTCATCCCGGTTTCAGGGTGGGCCACCAAACGCTTCGGGTGCAAACGAACCTACATCTTTTCATTGGTGATTTTTTTGGCCGGCTCCGTATGTTCCATGCTTTCATGGAACATCGACAGCCTGATTATTTTCCGAGTCCTTCAAGGTGCCGGCGCCGGATTGTTGATGCCCGCACTGCAAACAGAGCTTGTACAACTCTCCGGCGGAAAAAATCTCGGACGCATTATGTCCTTCATCAGCATTCCCGCTTTGCTTGGGCCGATCCTGGGCCCGGTGCTGGGAGGAATTATCGTCAGCAACTTGAGCTGGCGCGCTATCTTCTGGGTGAATATTCCGATTTGCATCGTTGCGATTCCACTTGCCCTGTGGGGAATCCCTCAAGACAAACTTTTTGATAAGAAAGCAACCTTTGATGTGATCGGCATACTTTTGCTCTCCCCAGCATTTTCCCTTCTGATTTACGGCATTGCCCAGATTGCCACGCATGGTGGTATCACAAGCAGCGCGGTCTACATTCCACTGATCATCGGTATCGTTCTGATGGCTCTCTATGTCGTCTATGCTCTGAATACGAGGCGGGAACCGGCTCTGGATCTGCGGCTGTTCAAATCCGTAAATTTTTCTACTTCCAACATTCTGCTGGCTTTGAGTGGGATCATCACAAACGGGGCCATGCTGATACAGCCGCTTTATTATCAGGAGGCGCGCGGAGTAAGCGCCCTCAATGCCGGGTTGTGGCTGATTCCGCAAGGAATCGGTATGCTGCTCACCAGAAGCTGGGCCGGAAAAGCGGCTGACCGCGACGGCTCGCGCAATGTTGTGTTGTTCAGTCTTATTGCGGTTGCTGTCGGTACACTTCCGTTTGCCTTTGCGGGTACGGATACGAATTTTATCTTTCTGGCTGCTGCCTTGCTGGTCAGAGGGGCGGGGCTCGGCGGTCTGTTTATCGCCATCATGACCTCCGCTCTCGCAGGACTTGAGCGGGATCAGGTCCCTCATGCGAGCACGGCTACAAGAATTACGAACACCATCGGTGGAGCCTTCGGGACGGCGATTCTTGCGACCGTCGCGCAGCACCAGATGACGGGCCACTCGCCGTCCGATCTTCATGCAGTTGCCCATTCCTTCAATATTTCGTTTTGGTGGTCAATTGGCTTTACCGTAGTGGCATTGATTCCCACACTGTTTTTAACCATGCGCAAAAAAGTGGAGCTGCAGGCCGCGGATTCTCAAACAGACGAACGATAGTAAGGGCGCAAACCGATAAAACAACAGGCGAAAATGTGAAACCCCACTCTGTTGTTAGGAGTGGTGCCTCCATTCCCGATTTGATAGACAAAAAATCATTCGGTATAATGGAAAGGGAAAGAGGGCTCATCATGGAACAAAAAGGAAAGAAACGCGCCGCGCCACCGAGGTACGACGACGCTTTCAAAGCAGGGCTCACTTGAGCCATCCCCGATATTTCGGAGACAAAGAAGTAGTGCAAGCGGCTGAAATCAAAGAATATCGCAAGATTGCGGGTCATGCCATCCGCTGCTGATAAAATCGTCGTCGGAATTCTGCCGGTGCAATGTTGCCGATGGTTGTGTTTCGTCGCTGTCGGTTGTAATAGATTTTGATATATTCGAAAATAGCGGCCTGTGCCTAGGACTCTGGTCGCATAATGCTCATGATAAACCATTTCCAGCTTGATTGCACTGAAAAAGGCTTCAGCGCAGGCGTTGCCGTAAGGAGTGCCTTTTCGGCTCATGCTGGGAATGATGTGGGTTTGCAGTAAAAGTACCTGATTGTTCCGACTGGCATATTGAACGCCTTGATCCGAATGATGAATCAAGCCCGCGCCCGGCTTGTATCGCCGGACGGCAGCTTGCAGCGCCCTTTTACAGAGATCCGTGTCGATTCGCCTGCCGGCAGCGCAACCGACGATTTGGTGGTCGCTTTGAATTTGCGCTTGCGGATAGAATATAGCTGGTGCTCCTTCTGGATGTGATAAAGCCGATTACGGCCGCAGTGTGAAAATTTCAAACGCACATCGCCCAGCAGCTTGTTCAGACCGGTACGGCCCTTGTTTCGCTCATAGCTGGCCTTCAACACATCATAAATCTTCCGATTTTCCTGCCGGGTTGTGCTTTCCGACCATGCCAGCCGCCGGTAATATCCGCTTTTGGAAACTTTCAATATTCGGCACATCTTCTCCACAGAATGCTCCCCGCTGCGTTGGCGGATTACTTTGTATTTCTTCTCTGGCTTTGACTGAAGATGACGCGAAGCGCCAGCCCGAATGGGGACACCATGCGAAGCGTGGCACCGCCGCTTTTTTTAGAATCTCTACTGTGTCCTCCAGATCCTCCTTCTCCTTGCGGAGCTGGCGGTTTTCTTCCTCCAACTGCCGCAGACGGACTTTTCCGGCATCGTGGCTGTCTGCCAGGACGGCGAGCCAACGCTCCATTGTTCCTCTGGACACACCCAGATTCCGGCATGCCTCCGCGATGCTCTGTTTGTTTTCCAATACCAGCTTGATAGCGCCTTGCTTGAACTCTTCGCTATACCGATTTCCGTTGCTTTCCCCCATGATGGAACACCCCTTTGCAGTGCTTTTATTTTACACTACTCCACACCGTCCATCAAATCGGGTATGGCTCATTTCGCTATCGTTATACTGTAAATCAGCTTTCATTACTAGACGGCAAAGATTGCATGAGGGCAAAGAAATGTTGAACCTCACCAGTACTGAAATATTCATACCAGACTTTCAGTGTGTTTGACTCGAAAACACTTAAATGCTCAATAATTTGTTTCGACCAGAGCAACGCTCCGGTGGAACTCGCAGTAATAAGGTTGTGATCCGCTACAGACGGTTCATCAATATAAAAGTTTTGCCCTTTATAATCAGGAGAAGCAAATTCAAGGAAGCCCGGTCCATTACTGGTATGCGGGCGGTTATCCAATAATCCGAAGTTGGCAAGCGCAGCGGTGGCCCCACAGATTGCACACACCGTAGCGCCAAAAGAGAGAAATTTGCTTGCTTTTGCGATGATCGCGCCATGCTTCGGGTCGTTCCATGTAGTTGCGCCCGGTAATAGCAGCACGCTTGTTTCACTCATAACCATATCATCGATTAGGCAATCGGGCGCGATTGTCAGCCCACCCATTGTCCTGATCGACCCTTTGGAAACACTGACCGTTTTGAGTGATACACGTTGCGCATCCTCTTTGAAAAATCGACCGGAATTCAGCTCCGCAGTAACATACCCCAACTCCCAGTCGGCTAAAGTATCAAGAATATAAACATAGATTGTAAACATAAATTTCTCCTTTTTCATTGCTTTATTGATTTGTTTGCTTTTTTATAGTACCATGTAATCGTTGACAATAGTATGGCAACAATCAAAAAGAAGTTTTGAAAGGCGGTTACCAGATGAAGGTTGACAGGGTTGTTAGCATTATTATGATACTCCTTGATAAAGAGCGGATAGGCGCACAGGAGTTAGCAGATATGTTTGAAGTATCGCCCCGCACAATCTACCGCGACATAGACACGATTAACATGGCGGGTATTCCTGTACTCTCAACTTCGGGTGTGGGCGGCGGCTTTGAAATCATGCAGAAATATAAGGTTGATAAAAAAGTTTTTTCGACTGCCGACCTTTCCGCGATTTTGATGGGGCTTTCAAGCCTTTCCAACATGATACGAGGTAATGAGTTGGTAAACGCTCTTGCGAAAGTCAAAAGTTTTATCCCCGCCGACCGGGCAAAAGACATTGAATTAAAAGCAAATCAAATCTATATCGATTTAAGTCCGTGGATGGGTAACAGGAACATAGGAGCCTATTTAGAGATTATCAAAACAGCTTTGCAGGAAAGCAAGCTTCTTTCATTTGAATATGTAGCTCACCACGGAAATAAAACCACACGAACAGTTGAACCGTATCAGCTTATATTGAAAAGTAGCCATTGGTACCTACAAGGCTATTGCTATAAAAGAAATGATTTTCGCTTATTTAGACTCTCCCGCATGTCCAACCTGCAAATGCAAGAGGAAATTTTTGCGCCGCGAGAAGATTATCTAAATCCGCAGTTAGAATTTGCTGATATCTTGGCAACCATACAAACAAGAATCAAAATCCGTATTCATAAATCAGTTATGGACAGAGTGCTTGATTATTGCACTTATGAGGACTTTTCGCCAGATGGCGATGAGCATTACATCGTTCGGTTTCCTTTCATAGAGAACGAATACTACTACGATATTCTTTTCAGTTTTGGGGATAAATGCGAATGTTTAGAGCCGTACCCTATCCGCGAAGAGATGAAGCACAGAATACACGATATAGCTGCCCTGTACGAAAGTTAATACCTAAAATACGAGCCGCTTGTCCGACGGCTGGTTGAAAAAGTTGCCTGTCTACACGGCATCTGCGGATGTCGCGGATCAATTTACTGTGGAATTCAAGTCCGGCGTGACAGTGGGGGTGAATGAACAAATTCCAAAAACGAACGAGGCACTCTACGAAACTAAATCGTAGAGTGCCTTTATGTAAACACAGACGTTTCTCGTGGGCGGCAGCTTGGAATATGGCGTACTGAAAAGAAATCAGAGAGGTTCAAAAGGATGAAGAAGGCATGGAAAACATGCGCGTCCTTGGTGAAAAAAATCCATGACTGAAATTTTGAAAAAAGGGACGAGTAGATTTCAGCGTTATCCAGAAATCTACTCGTCCTAAAAAATTAGCGTCTGCGAAATCTGTCTCCCTCAGCCGCCTTGAAGTTATAGACCGGCTTGATTTTTGCTATTATTTCTGCCGTAGGTTCAATCTGCGCGATGATCTCATCCATAGGCTTATATGCCATAGGAGATTCGTCCAGTGTGTTAGGCACGACACAAGTAGAATAAACACTATTCATTTCTGCTTGATACTGCTCCATCGTCAGCTCATGAAAAGCTTTACTGCGGCTCATGAGGCGTCCTGCTCCATGCGGAGCGGAGAAATTCCAATTTGGGTTACCTTTGCCAATGCAGATTAAGCTTCCATCACGCATATTGATTGGGATCAAAAGTTTTTCGCCCGATCTTGCAGAAACGGAGCCTTTGCGAAGAATCATGGAGTCTGTGTCAATATAGTTGTGAATCGTAGTAAATTCATCTGCGACAGAAAGGCGAAGCCCAACAAGAATCGTGTCGACCATTGCTTTACGGTTCAATACAGCAAACCGTTGGATGATTTTCATATCGTGTACGTAATCATCGAATAACGAGCCCTCTACATAAGCAAGATCTTTCGGAACCGGAATTGCAGCTTGCTCTTTCAAAGACTTTATGGTACTTTGGATTTCTTTTTCTCTGCCCTCAGCTTTCAACCCGGCGATCACTTCTTCTAATTGGAACTGAGCGTTACCGCATAAAGCGTTATAACCTTCCTGCTGATAATGTTCTGCGACTTCACAACCGATGTGACGGCTACCGGAGTGTACCACAAGGTATAAATCTTCGTTATCGCCACGGTCTATTTCGATGAAATGGTTACCACCTCCGAGTGTGCCAATGCTTTTCACGGCACGGTCAACATTGACATGACGGGCACATCGAAGCTCAGAAAAATCAACATTATCTGAAAATTTATGTGCTTTACCCCTGATTTCAAAGCCAGCGGGAATGCACTTGCGGATACACTTATCCAAACGTTCAAAGTCGATTTCGTTCGTGTCTAACAGCACGGTTTCCATGCCGCACCCGATGTCCACGCCAACCATACCAGGTACAATTTTGTCGGCGATGGTCATCGTAGTGCCGATTGTACAGCCTTTACCGGCATGAACATCCGGCATAATACGAATTTTGCAATCAGCAAACGCTTCTTGATCGCAAACGGATTTTATTTGATCAGCTGCCTTATCTTCCAACTGGGCAGTGTAGCAAACGGCGGTGTTATGCAAGCCCTGTACGTTAATCATGGGATTCACCTTTGTTAATCGAATTTTGGGTTAGCTGATGAAGAAACTGCGACAACTCCGTTACCTCTGTTTTGGTCATAACAAGCTCTGTTAGGCGGTATTCTTTGCCGTGCAATGCTTTCCAGAGCCTTTTGAAATACGGCCCGATACGCCCGGTCTGTTTAGCGTACCAACTGCTTTCGGTAAGCGACACAAAATATTGTTCACCCTCATCATCACAATTCATTGCTTTCCAAAGCAGGCCCGAACCGCATCCGCAGTCGCAGGTTATAATGAGCTCTTTGTTTTCTTTGGTTGTGTATATCATAGCATGATCCTCATCGCAGCAAAAATAATAGTTCCTGCTGTGTCCGCTCCGGGATTCTGTCAGCTAAATTCCGAATGCTCGCTTTGATTTGCTCTACCTGCACCTTGTTTGGCAATATGTAGGAACGATTATAAGCTCCGACCCATCTTGCAAGAACCGTCAAAGCGGATTCACTCATCATTTCTCCGCCGGATTCCAAGACGTTGAGTATAAAAATAAGCCGTTTCCATTTACCTGCCATCAGTAATACCGAGAAACACTTTTGCTTGGTGTTTTCACACGGCGCATTTTTGAATATTTCCATTACTCTTGCATAATCCGGAGCATTTGATTTACAAATAAGGTTACGTGCTGTCTTTACAATACCGACCCGATTGTCGCCCAGAAGTTCCGTTATAAGCGGGGCATACATATCGCCGTCTAGACGCATCACCGCTATCATGGCAGCTCGAACGACCGATACCTGCTCTGCGTGCAAGTGCGTTTCAAGCATAGCGGCATCTTCGCGCGTACCTATTTCGCCTAACCCCAAGATTGCGGGAACCATCCGATCGGACATATGACTCCTATAAAACCCACGATAATCGAATGAACCGTTATGACTGTTCAGATAAAGGCGGGCATGCTCCCGGACTGCCGCACTTTTATCAAGCAACAGACGTTCAGCAATTGCCAGAGCGTTGTTTTTCCTATGTTCGCAAATATATCGGAATGCCAACAGCCGATTAAATGGATATTTATCCCTCAAAAATTGTTCCACTACTGTGTCCAAAGATTGACCGGCATCGATAAGCCGACGAAAGATGCTTCCGCGCAGGAAAGGGTCGGTTTCACGTTTCAAGCGTGCAAATGCCAAATCATACCTTAAGAATTCAGCACGGAAAAGTGCGTTTGTACAAATTCGGCGCGTCCTGAAATCTGCATTCTCCAAGCCCGCAATAAATTCACGTTCATTTTCTTTTGCCGCCAGCGCATCAAGTATATGTTTTGAAAACTCCTTGGATTCCGGCGTTCTCGTACTTCGACTTAATTTATCCGCAAAAGGCAAGGCAGAAAGCAATTCACCACTCACCAGATGAGATAAGCGATAATTGACAGCCTGTTTGGCGGCTAACTTTACCTGCGGTACCCAGTCATTTTGGCGCAGAAGAGCGAAGGAAAGCGTGTTGGCATAATTATGCATCTCTTGCAATGCACGTTCCCGGATAAACCCATTCGGGTTAAAAGAAGCAAAAACCACAACGGCACGTCTTTCTCGCTCACTCATTACGAGGGTGAAAAAACTTTCCATCGTGTATTTGCGCCAATCAATACTCCATTCCATTGATGTGGTCTGACGCATTTGCTCATCTACACGCACCATTTTGTCAAAGCTCATTGTGTCAAGCGCCCCACAAAGCGCCTGGGCAGCAGTTGTTTTTGCCTTGTTGCTGTTTTCTGAAAAAACGCAGAAAATCCAAGGGATAGCACTGAAATCACCGGATTCCAGCGCTGATAGATACCCCGGCAGTCGTGCGGAAAACCAACCAGTGTTTTTACCCCAAAACAACAGTTATCACCTCTTTAAATGGTTATGCCTTTATCACTGCGTATCGCTCGTTATTAAGCGTATCCAGCATAAAAGTCATCGGTGACAAATTACCGGACTCGATCATCGAAAAGACGCGGGGGGAGGCGCCGGAAACCAGTACTACACCTTGCTCATTGCTTGCTACCGGCTGCTGCTCGTTTCGGCTCTGTACATTCCAGAAGACCACGGTGGGCAGTCGGTAACCGCGCGCGGCAAATGCTTTTTTAGCGTATGTAAAGTTGGAAATCTCCGCATTCGCCGCGCAGGAGTCAAATTTCATAGTTGAAATCCGATAAACCAAATTGTCTGCTGTCTGCGCTTTACGAGTATTACATTAACAATTATAGGAATGAAAATCATGGAAAAAAAGTTGCGAACTTATTCCGTTATAAATTTTTGCTGGAGAAAGAGACGTTCTTGTATCAGATTCATGAAGCTTTCGGGAGCGGTCACGCGAATCATCGGGCCGAAGGACAATATGCGGATCAGCAGCTCGGTTTCATCCTGGGGTTCGTACCAAAGGATAACAGTATAGCGTCGCTCCTCCAGTCGTCGGGTTTCCTTGCGGCAATCGGAAAAATGCAGCATAACCCTTTCCAGCGCGTTGCGCTCATCCATCAGATCAAAGATGATGGAGGCATCCCTTTGTCTCGGAGGAATACACTCACCATCACCGTATCCCTCTAACAGCTCACATTGGGTAATGCGTGCAAGGTTGATGATACGGCTGTGCCAAACGCCGGATGTAATCAAACGGAACTTATCATCTTTTGCGGAGTATTCCAGTCTGAAAGGAACAAACACGCCGGAGACCCGCCTGTTTATTCGGCTGCTGTGGCTGATTCTCAACTTGCGTTTTTCCCGCAAAGCCTGCAGTATGGTGTGGAAGTTCTGAATATAGTTCGCATCTATATAGGGGTCACCATCCGCGTAACGGTCAAAGTAGACAACATCGTCATAAGAAAACAGCGGCTCCACATTCTCAAGTCCGGTTTCGCCCGGATGAAAAAGCGCAATACGCAGATCGGAAAGAAGTGTTTTCAGCCACCGCTTTTCAAGCGTTGTCAGTGGCATTTGCGGTGGATGCCTCATCGGTGTTTGCCCATTTTTATTAATCAGGAGCCATTCCTCATTTTTAAGCGCCGGAAGAACGGTAAGAACACTCTCGGAAAACGCCTTTTCCCGGATAAGCTCCGACATGCGCTGATCCGTAATAGCGCACTGGACTGCCTCGCGCAAAATGGCTGCAACGGCGTTAAAATAGGCGCTGTATACCTCACTAAACAGCATTATTTTCCCCTCCATTTCCCTTATATAGGTCGGTCATCGCCGCAAGATCGCGGTGGAATCGCTTCTCCACGGCATGATTGGAGCAGGTCAATGACTGGATTCTGCCTATAAAAGTCCGCACCCAAGGCAGCATTTCCTGTGCGTCGTATACGTCGACGGAATACCGCCAGCATGATTCGCTGATTTGCGTGACGGTGCCGCAACGTTTTTCACGCTCCATCCGCTTTACAATGTAGTCCTCATCCACGCCGATTTTGAGCGTCATTTCAATGTGTTCTGTGTGCCCATCCTGCCCGGTTGATACGCCCCAAAGATGTTTTTGAAATTCGGTGAACCGCGCCGAGTCTACGCTATAATTCTCCGCGATAGTAAGAGGTTTTACTGCTTTGATGGAATCAAGCCGAATAAAGGAAAACCGTTTGATATGTATTCCGCAGCAGGCCACATACTGACGCCCGCCCTGTGTACTGATATAAATTTTAAGCGGCAGAATGGTTCGCCGCTTATTGGGGTAAAGCTCAAGTTCGGTACAGCGATGATTATGGATCGCGGTAAGCAAGTCCAGCATGACGTCGCTGCTCGGCGCGAAAAGCAGATAGTTATGCTTGAATGCGTAATATTCGGGTACTGCATCGAATTTATCCTGCAAATAAGAACCAATTACACCAAGCGGGTCGATCTCGGCAAAAAAGCAAATCGCATCGCGCCATAGCCCAATGTCGACGGCATCGCAAGGTAACCGATAGGCAAGCTGCTTGCCCTGTTTTTCGGCGGTAATCAGCCCCAAATCAACATATTCTTTCAACTTTTTGCGAAGGGTGGACTCATCGATGGGATCAGAATGCCCAAAAAATGGCAGATAATCACGGTCGATCATATCCATAATTTCCGAAAGCAAGATTGCTTTATCCGGCGACAGAATATCCATCAGCCAGAAATGCAGCGTGATATCATTTTTGGTGAAACTTTTGGCTTTCCATGCCTGATAGAGTGGATTATGCGGAACACGGCGGCTGTCAACGGAGATAAACATGTTCTTTCCGTTTGCCTCCTGATGAAAGGACATATATTCGCAGAGCCAGCTCTCTATCCGGCGACGCTTGTTGTCATAGCTTCGCGCACTCTTAATGCCGACTTCTTCGCGGCTTTTAAATCCGTATACAAAAAACTCCCGCATGTAATCACGAATGTTGGAGATGTTTTTGACAAGTTCATTATACGCCATGCGGGATTCACCTCTGTTTCTCTGAAATAGTTATTTATCTATTCTAGAGCAGCAACTATCATCTTTTGCGTTTAAAAGCCAACTCTTTCTACCGAACATCGGCATTTAGGCCGTTTAAGAGCTGCTCCAATAACAGTTCTTGATAGCCCGCGCGCCGAGTTTTCCGTATTTCTGAGGAAACTGCCTGCAAATCGGGCGAACGTAGCTGGTCTAACTCTGTAAGCCGGGATGAAGAAATTGATTCTTCCGACAAAGAACGGTAATAATCATCTTTCTCCAAATGCCAAAAAAAGAATTGTTTGGGGTAACGTAATGCCATACGGTCGGCTATGCGCAGGCCTTCTGGGTCAAAATCACCGGAGTAATACATTATGCAGCCTGAGGCGGCCAATAAATCGAGCAGGATCAGTGATGCGGTTTTAACCTGTCCGGATGTACATAAAATAGGGGGATGCGACGGTAGAGATTGCTCACACAGATGGGAAAAAACCATTTGATTTTCAACGATGTAAATCTTCCCAGTCGGACTTGCCGCACGAACAATTGTTGACAGATTGGAAAGTGTCAGCACAGCGCTTTCATTGCGGGTACGGAATGCTTGAAATGCGGGATGTTCCCCTTCTTCCGTGTAAAGCAGAAGGCCGGACTGTGTGGTAAAGCTGGAAATATCATCCGCGAAAAGATTAACTAAAAAAAGGGTTTCCGCCCGCTGCTCGGCAGTGTGAGGATATTTCCTTTGCTGCCAATCGCAAATTCCATATAGAAGTAACTTGCCGGCAAGGCGGTCCATATCAAAGCTGTGTGGATTTGCGGTTATTCCCGCGCTGAAAACAGCCAGACGGCGCTCTGAAGGCGATTGGGTCGCTAAAATATCGAGTGCGGCACACGCCTGTTTTAAAGCGGTACATGCCGCCTCTTCCTCTTTGTCGGCAGCCTTCAAAAAAAGGGAATATCCGTTTCCCCTAGACTCCAGCATACGTTGTATCCAGTTCTGTGCCGTTTCTGATTTTGCCTGCATATACATCTGTTCAAACAAGTTCCTGATCCATTCTTGACGGGCTTTGTGTACTTCTTTATTTACGCGCACCGGGCAACCGAAATATCCCTCCAACAGTTCAGGGAGTGAAGTATCCTGAAAACGACTGGCCTTTAGTGCTTGCTCGAAGTCGGAAAGTCGATATTGCAAGGGCTGATAAAGTGTTTTACCCATGAAAAGGCCCGCTACACGGCACTCCTCCTCTGTTGCGTCCGGAAGAGAAACGGTTCCGGACGCCTTCCCATAAGACCTGTATTTTTTCAAAATTTCATTCATCTGGCGGGCCCAACCCGATTTTTCGAGGAAATAGGTAACACAGTCAGTTTGGCTCATAGAAGCATCGCACCTTCGTCGAGTGTTTTTTGGTAACCATCCCACTGATAAAAAAGAATCGTGACTACCTGAGAATTGGCTGGGCGGTACATATCTGCAATCTCCAAATGTGGGACAGATGCATAGCAGCCCCACAATGCCTGTGAATTCATGATATAGCCAAAGCCAAGTGTTTCCACAAGGGCAAACATACTCTCAATATTTTTGTCGTCTACACCCGCAAAGGCTTCATCTAATGCGATGACATACGGGCATTCCACGCTGGCTCTTTTATATTGTGCGGAGATTGCGGCAAAGAGAGGAACATACATAGCCATCGCTTTCTCGCCTCCGCTGAACTTGTTGAATTCAGAATTGGTAAGATTCTTTTCCTTTTCACCCCGTCTTTGAAAAGAAAGAGTGAATTCAAACCAATTACGGAAATCCAAAGCGTCCCGGATAAGGTCGGCATAGCTGACAGACTGGTCATTTTCCATTGCGAGCCGTCGTGCGGAGGTCACCTTAGTCCGAAAATGCGCTGTGATTTTGAGGCGGTCTTCATCGCTTAGAATTTCGATATCTCTATTTAAAAGCTCTACAAGCCTTTTCGTATCCAATTCCCCATCCGCTTGCTGGGATTTTCCTTTCCATGAAAGATTAAAAACAAGTCCCATTGAGGTATTCACACCGCTCATAATTTCGCCCATTGTGTGCACCCATCTGTGGCTAACCGCAATGCGGTTACGGAGTTTGCCGCTAATTGTTTCTGTTAGGATGGACTCGAAAAGTTCCCGATCCTTTTCATTCAGCAATTCCTGCATCAAGGAGATCTTCTGGCCAATTTCCTGTAGGAAAAAGGGAAGAGAAACTTGTTTTCCATCCAGCGTCAGAAGAATCAATCGCCGCCTTCGCAGAACTCCCGCGGTCTCTTCAAACTGCGGAATAATTTTGGGCTGATAGTCCGTAAGCGCGGCGCTGTTTTTGAGAAAATTTTCGTGAAGCGCCTGATACATATTATCAGGCAATTGCTCTACATCCTGTGCGCGCAGTTTAAGATCGGCTTTGCGCGCGGCTGCTAAAACGCTTTCATCCGCTGTATCGGGGAAAAATCCTAGCGCCTGCTCTTCCAAAAAATACGTCCTCAGATTGTTTTCGCGTTCAATCATAGTCACTAGTTCTTGTGCTTTTTGCAGCTTTTTTTCACGTAGCTGTTTAAGTTTGGTCGCATCTACTCTGACGTCTGCTTTCCAATCTGGCAGATTTTTTTCTAAATCAGCGATTTCTCCATTGATTTTTTGCAATTTTTCCGCGAGCGCACGATTCTCGGGTTGATTTAAAAATTCCTGAAGCGCTTTGATTTCCCGGTTCAGCGTCTGTGATTTATTTTTCCTCGTTCGCGCCGCCAGTTCAAGTGACAGCAAATAATCCTCGACCTGTTCCAGCTTGTCACTTTGTGCCCCCAAAAGTTCTTCGGCGTGGTGATAGCCGTTCCAGCCTTCCTCCAGATCATGCAGCAGCGCCATGTAATCGTCCAAAGAATGCTGCTCTTCCAGAAATGCGCTTGCGGTTCTTGAAACCGGTATCTCTTTGCACAGAGTAATCGCTCGCTGCTTTGCATTGCCCAAAGCGGCACGAGCATCTTTTTCCGTCTTATCAAGTTGCTCTACTGCACCCTTGGCAACCGCAAGGCTGTTTTCACAGGTCTGTACCAAACTCAGCGCCATCGCGAGATCAGCAGTAGAAGGTCTACCCTCATATTCTGCATTTAGGTTATCGATGCGCTGCTGCAATTTTTCGAGTTTCATATACTGCAGTCCCAGCGCGCCTTGGCATTCCGCAATTTGCTGCTTAAGCGCGTCTATTTGCCGTTGGCGATTCTCGCGGCGGGCGGCCGCTCCAATGAAGCCTGCTGTTTGGAAAGGATGACTCTTCCCACCTAAAACACCGAGACGGTAACGCCCGTCCGGAAGAACGGCAGTATCCCCGTCATCGTCCGTACAGGAGATTCCACTAAGCGCTGTCTCTGCGGCTTCCTTCAATGGGCCTTCTACAGCGTAAAGATCATGCAGCGGCTGACGAGGACGGGCATCGGATATTTTGACAAAATGGTCGGGATGCTGTTCCAAGATGTCAGACAGAACGGCCTGCTCACATTGCGGCACCACCAGAGCATCCAACAGACCCATATCGGTAAGCTGTGCTTCCAACAGATCTTTTTTTCTTTGCTCCGTACCAGGAGCATAATCAATCAGCTCGTAAAAAGGTGCACAGAAAACACCACGGCGGCGCAATTCTTTACGGGTTTCTTGAACCGCAGCCGCTCTGGGCGGAATAGGTTCCGGTGCTTCCTCTAAGACTTTGAGTTGTATACATAATTCATTATAGGTATCCTGCAATCCTTTCCGCTGTGCTCGACATTCGGCTAACTGCGTCTGCAAAAGACCGTAATGTGCATTTCTTTCATTGGACAGGAGAACGTTCAGTTCACTATCATCTACAGTGCTTTTGTAATGGGAGACGATTTGTTTAATCTGGCCTAACAGCATATCGGATAATTCAAGTTCCCGATTTCCGGCTTGTGCGCGCAGAAAGGCTTCAATCAGTTCGTCGCGGGCTTTCTGTTCTACCAGATATGCGGTATCCAACTCATTTTGGGCGGTACGGCACTTGATATCCGCGCTGTTCAACCGCTTTTGTACATCGTCCAGTTCTCTGCTTTTTTCTGCCTGCTGTTCCAGCGCGGTCTGAGCGTCCTTCAACCGGCGGCTATAAGCCGTGCCGGCAGTGTAGGCCTCTTTAAAAGCGGTGGATGACTTTTGGGCGAGCTGCTTTTTTAGTTCCGAAGGCCCGTTCCATTGCAACTGCTCCTGCACCTCGTCCAGCTCATCCAATCGTAGTTGGTAAAGCGCCTGTTGGTCGTCTTTCTGCCGATTCAGATTATCTAGCGTGCGTTGCGACTGGTTTCGTTTTTCCCTCTGTCCTTCAACATTACGTGCATCCTGTTCACATTCGCGATCATTTTCTTGCAGTGCATCTTGCAGTTCTGTCAAGCGCTCCGCCTTTTCCTGCAGGGTGTTGCTGCTGCCAAACGCATTTTTCTCTGCTTTAAGCTGAGAAAGGATTTCGCTATCCTTCTGTATCTTTACATTCAGCTTCTCAATTTCAAGCTTTAGGTCTGCAATATCGTTTTGTGTGGTAGAAACATGACTTCGCAGATTTTCCGTTTCATCGCGATGATTCAAGAACGCACGTGCTTTTTGAGCCAGCATGTATTGGTTATATCGGGTATATTCAGTTCGGATAATTCCCGCACTGATCTGCGCGCGTTCCAGCTGTTCCAGATTCCCCTGAATGCTGTCCATCTTTTCCATCGCGTCAACCATCGCCTGCAAGTCATTATCGCTGAGCGGCTGCAAAGATGAGTTCAGAATATCCTGTACCAAGGATGGTTTGAAATCCTTGCTTAGCTTTGGGGCACGGATTTGAATCAATAGCGTGATAAACTGCTCATATTGGTCGATGTCCGGGAACTGGAAAATACGGTCATTGACCAGTTTTTTATATTCGGTCGTGCTTTCGGCCCAGTTGCCGGGATCGCCCAATGCGTTTTTAGCCTCTTGCTTGCTGAGGGGAAGCCGCTGTGACCCGGCTTCGCGGTACAGGCAGAAATCGTAACCGATTCTGCGACCGTCACAAAGGCAGAATCCCCAAAACGATGAAATCCCTTTGCTTTTCTGTGCGCGCATCCCGATGACCAGTGTGCAATAATGTTCCACATCCGGTTTCTTAAATTCCAAATACAAATATCCAATGGATTCGTCCCGGTCTCCGTCTCCCAAGAGATAAAAATCCATTTTCCGATCCTTGGTTCCAAAAGAATCCAAGCGTTCCGGACGATGGTTACCATCCAAAATAAAAGGGATAAAGCTCTGCGTCGTAATAGATTTACCTGCACCATTCGCGCCGCGCAGCAGTAATCTGCCGCCTCGAAAGGGAAACTCTTCAACATCATATAACCAAAAATTAACGAAGCCTAAACGGTTCATTAGCCAGCGCAAAATCATACCTCCTCTGTTTCATTGCTTTCCCGGTAATTGCCAGTCATTTTTCCCGCTGCGGGTAGAAGTGCAATCCCCTCTTCGCGCCGAGACAAAAGCATCCAGCTTTCCATATAGGTGAGTATCTCTTCGGTCAATTTTTCAAGAGATATCTCCCGATACTGCTTCCCCCATAAAGCAGAATACTGTGTTCGGCATTTTTGAAGTTCCTGGGTAAAATCATGGAGGGACAGCACTACGAAATCATTCATGGCACGTGGGTACTCATTTTCCAGAATAACTGAGCGCAATCTTGCAGAAAGGTTTAGCGCAATATCGCTCAACATACGATCTTCCGGATAGCTCATACCAAATGACTCATCTTCATTCAAAACAAAATACGCACCGTTTTTGTAGATCTGCAAATTTCCGCCAATGGTCTGATCCAGGTAGCGTTGTACCCAACCGCGTTGATTTTTGATATATGCATAAACCGGATCATCAGGCTGCTCCCAATACACTGCGGGTGAGAGCGCGAGCTGGCGATACACTCTGTGGGTACGAAGGACACCACGGTCCTGATTCAGGTTTTCCGCACCCTCCTTTTCAAAGTCCGTAGTGCAGGAAAAGCCTGAAATGTCATAACTGAAGCTGACGGAAAACCATCTTGACAATCCGGTGTTTTCATAAAGAACCTCCTGACTCTGATCGGATGAGAAATTCTCACTGGTTCCGTCTCGGGTCTTAATTAGCGAAAGAGACTCCGCATAGCATAGTACCCGAACCAAACTCTTACGGCTAGAAAAGGTTTCCCAATTCCAATCAGAAAGAACAGGCTGCAGATAAGCAAGCACTGAGGGAGTGAGTTCTGAAAGGAGAAACCGTTCTCCCTCATCTCTGTCCTCCAAGAAAATCAATAACGCACATAGCAGACAGTAATCGGAAGGTGCATCAAAAGCTTCGATTCCCATAGAGGGTTCAGCATGTGCCGGAATCTTTTCCAATTTGATCAGTTTCTCGTTGATGAACAGCTTCCAGCCAAACTGTTCCCCAAGAATCTTTTGAAAAGTGGGTAAGGCTCGTTTAACACGGTGGTATAGGGCAGCATCCTGTTCTCTAAGAATCCAAAATTGCCCTAAAAGAACACGAAATTCATCCATTCGCATCACGTCCTTCAAACACTAGTACATAGGCGGGCATGGTCAGATTGCCATCCGTGCAGTGCAGCGAACAGGAGCCTGGCTGGCGGAGCAAATAAAACTTCTGTCCATACTCAGTGATGGCATGGCGGTCGGAAGCGTTGTTGGCCAGCACAACCCAGTTTAGAAAAATTTGCCGTGTTGAAGGTTCAAGTGTATCTGTGATGGAAGAAAAATCCAACTTTCCATTCCGGATATATTGCAGCGCCAGTCTTTTTGTTCGCTCCTGTTCTTCAAGAAATTTTTGGCGAAGCGCCGCTTTCTCCAGATTTTTGCTTGAGAATCCACTTTTGTCGATGCGTGGCTTATATTGGCGGCTGCGGGTATCGAGTAGATACGCGCAAGGAGCTTCCTCATAAATGCTGCTGTTTATGTTATCCGTATCTCGGGCGCTATTGACCGTAAAATGACGGACGGAGGCAACACCAAAAACATGGGCGGAAAGCTTATGTGCTTCTTTTAGGTTCTCGCATTCCGCAAATAGCCGGAGAAACTTTTTGTAATCTTCCTTGCGACTTACACCGGAGTTTTGCATCTGAATAATTAAGTTGGCATTTTGAATAATCTTCCGAATCACTTCATTGGTCGTTTCCAAAACATATTGACTTTCGCTCAGGCGACCCGCTTCGGAAACAAACCACTCATAAAGTGAGCGCCATTTTCCACGGATGTTTTCTTTGATCTGTACCTCGAAATTTGGCGGGCGCTCCGATGAGGGACGTGGTTTCTCCAGCTCACTTGCGACGATTTTGTCTAGAATTATATCCGTTAGTGGCTTTGGAATCTCAAGGAGAACTTTTTCAATTTTTCCGCCCCTTGATTGCAGCTCCTGTACAAAATCCCTCAGGTATTTAACGACGTGCTCTTTATGCGCGATAAATTCTGCGGAACGCATCATATGTTCTGCCTTAGTTGAATAAAAGTCTCTCAAATAATCCTGGTAATTCTGGTTAAGCCGTTTGAAATCCTCTTGCAGGTTCTGCCACCATTCATCCACGTCCTTAAGTTGGGCGGTCTGTAGAGATTCCATCTCCATCAGCGCGTTTTGGATACGGGGAAACAGGTAAATCGAAAGCGAGGCGCTTTCCAAGACGAGCGCTTCCAATCGGATCGTCATACGCTCTACTTCCACGGCCGCACCCGACATAAGATATCGAAACTGATTGTTTTTATATTCCGCAATTGTGTTTGCTCGGCTAGGGTCTTGGATGGGTGTGAGGTTTTTCCAAATAACCAACTGGTTCAGGTGCGGAAGAAGCTGTTCCATCGTGTAGTCCGCAAAGGCAGAAATTTGATGTAGCTTTTCCAGAACAGTTTCCTTATCTAACTGGTAATGAGTCTTCTCAGATTCGTCATAAAACACACGCATGATGGCGCGATAATGCGCTGTATTATCCGTGTTTAAATAAGATGTTTCAGGTATATTATCCATAGAAACTGCATTGACCGGCATAGCTCCGCCTTCTTTACTTTGTATTTGAAATGAAGTCACATCAATGAAACAAGGCTGCATCATCAAATTCGAGTCTTCTATAATTTGCATTGGTAACCCTACTATTACAGTTGGATTTTATATCAGATCAGCCCCGATAATTTGCATTTTTATGCCTTGAGTGAAATATCTGCATTGATAGTAGTTCGATGTACCTTAATCCCTTGTGTTTCAAGATATTGCATCAGTTCCGTGGAGGGGACTGGATGTCTCTCGTCTGAATTTTCATACAAATACTTTAGAAAGTGCAGAATCATGGACTTATTTTCCATGTATTTACCGTCTAATTCTTCAGCTTAAACTCATTCTACAATTTTGCCACATACAAACGTTCCTTTTCAGCTTGTACATTGTTGTACCTCTTTTTGCGCTTTAACGACATCTGCCATATAGTTTACACTGATTGAGAAAAAAGAACAAGCTTAGATATCGCTTTTGTGAAGCAACTATTATTAGTTTTAGGTTTCTGACGACATCTTTGACTTGCTCATATTTGCGTATGCGTAACATCTGTGCTTCTAATCAGAGATTGCACGCATTTTAGTCCGAGAACAAACAGGGGTATGCTGCTTTTTCACGATTGACTTTATCACTATTAAATATTTTGAAACAGCCCGGCAAATGATAAACGGTTACGATAGAATCAGTTTTTTAATCACCGATGGCATTCTTGTTATCGACTGCGACCATTACCGCAGCGGTAAAGATGTTCTGACGCCCACTGTATTTGAAATTGTGAACATGTTCCCGGATAGTTATATGGAATGGTCGCCTTCCGGTAGCGGACTACATATCATCGGCTACGCACCGGAAATCCGCTTTGACAAGCAGAAATACTGGATGAATAACCGCACTCTTACTATTGAAGTCCATATTCCCGGTGCAACGAACCGTTTTATAACTCTGACCGGTAACATGTTCCGGAGCGGCAGCCTGCCTGATCGAACCACTGATTTGCAGAGATTTCTCGAACGGTTTATGCGACGGGACAGTGACAGCCCCGATGTTCCAAACACAGGAAATGAATCCAATCTTGACGATGACACCGTTATATCTCCAAAACTACCTATGCCAGAAAAGGCACCCTATGTGAAAGCGTCCTTCGGGTAATGGGTGATTACGGTAGAGCTGTCCATCTTGAGACCATTGCGCTCAAACATCAAACTGAACCACTACCGGCTAAAGCCGGTAGTGGTTCAGAACGTCAAAGCAGAAAGAGGCGGCTTACCAGCATTGCAGGTACTACAACCATGCGCAATACTTTCTCGACCGGGATGACAGCCTTGAACAGCATATTCTTCGCACGGAGCCGTCTGCCGAGGAGGTTTACGAGCTTGAGGTCGCTGAAAAGCGCTTCTATTCCGCTTTCGCTTCTTTGTCTGAGAAACAAGCCCGGCGGATCTACGCATACTATTTTTCCGGTATGAGCAAAGCGGCCATTGCCCGTGCGGAGGGCGTCACAAAGCAGGTGATCAACGCATCCGTCCGCAAGGGCTTGGAGAACATCCGAAACTTTATGAAAAAATACCTGTATATTGGGGATGACAATTGTACGTTTCATCTCACGATAAGTAGAAGGACTTTTTGAGAGCCTTCTACTGTACCTCGACAATTGAATACCCCATATTTCAGGTATATACTCCCGCGTGGCTGCGAAAGCGGCAAGCGAAGGAGGGGCGGCGCGACGATGGCAAGCCGGAGCAATCCACGTACTCTCCAACCCGGCTGTAGCAGGCCGGGGCGCGACGATACACGCGGGACACAATGATACTTCCACACGGCCTCCCACGGACTTGAGGGGGAGCCCTGCGGTATGCGCAGCCTTTGACAAAGGCGCGGTGCTGCGGATCTATGATGCGGCGGGCCGGCCGCAGCCTGAAATATGCCCCTGCCGGGGGTGCGTGGCAAATACGGCAGAACAGCGGCATTAGAGATCATGGGCTGGCTCTGCTTCTGCGGAGCCAACCCATTCCTGTGATGCCGATGAAGACACAACCGCATGTCGCAACATTGCATCATATAGCGCGCCGAT
>NZ_JBDNLG010000045.1:0-22088 GCF_047718355.1 Ethanoligenens sp. | reverse complement strand
TAACCAAATCCTACTGGCGGTCGTTACCGTGCCCGCCAGCGCATCCAGCATTGTGGCCGGGAATATTGACAGCAACGGACGCATTTACGCCGGGCTGGAAAATCCGTTTGCGGCAATTGCTTCATCCTCACTGGCCAGCAACGGATATATCCAACTCGGCAACGGGTTGGCAATTCAGTGGGGTACAGCAACCGTCCAGCCTTTTCCAGCTTATACGGACGTAACCTTTCCGTGCATATTCGACGCATCACCCTATACAGTTGTGGCGACGCTGGAAGACAGCGCACCCATGTCTGTGTCTACTGCCGTGTGGACAGCGACCAAATTCACCGTGATTCAGTCGGATACCGTACCGCGATTGTGCCACTGGTTTGCAATTGGCCCGATGGCGGTGGTACGAATATAACACACCTGCAATATAGCGGAAGACCGCCGTACTACGGTGTGTTTTTTACAAAGAATCAAGGAGGAAAGAGTTTGCGCAATATTTTCAAACACGCTGTCACAGAACTGCTGGCGGTTGCACTACTGATCATGCCCGTATGGGCAGCAACACCATCCAACGGTACCGCGTCCTATCACGGCGTAGACATTTATCACGGAGACAGCGAAAACGGGCAAATCGATTGGGACAGACTGACGCAAACGCAGAATTTCGTCTATATCAAAGCAAGCGAAGGCGCGTTATATGTAGACCCCATGTATGCCGCAAATGTCGCCGCTGCCAAAGCCTGCGGCATGGCGTGGGGAACCTATCACTTCCTGCGGCTCTATTCGGCGGACAACGCCCGCCGGCAAGCGGACAATTACTGGGCACGCATCAAGGACACGGGATATACCCTAATCCCCGCTGTAGATGTAGAAAGTTACGACGGTCAAACGGACGCGCCCGCAATGCGCGACATTGTCCGGGCTTTTATCACGGAATTTGAATCTGTGTCGGGCGTTACCCCAGTACTATATACATACACCAGCTATGCCAACAATATCCTACGCGGGCAGTTCTCCGATTGCCCCCTATGGCTGGCCGATTATCGTGGCTACGCAGGGAATATGGCCGGCTGGGGTAAGTGGGATGCATGGCAGTACAGTGAGCACGGAAAAATCGCCGCCATCGCCAATGATGAGGTGGATCTTGACGATGCCACGATGGACATTTATTGGAACAGTTCTGTGGCACAGACTCTCAGATGCGCAACCGCTGTGCCATCATACGACGCATCCGATTACTATGAGGTATCCAGCCTGCCACAGGTGGCAAACAGCCGAGCAGGCATGGATTTTTATATTCGCGACAGCGCAGGCAATCGCATCGGCAACCATCAAATTGACGCAGGCGACCCGCTTATCATCCTCGGTGTAGATTATGACCGTCAGCTTGCCGAGGTGCTCTACCCCAATTATGCGGCGGGCGGCTGGTATCACGGTTACATCGCCAATGACGAGGCACACCTGCACAACGCTGGATACCGTCAATGGAAAAATGGCAGGATGGACGAGCCTACATATACTGAAAGTGGCGCATGCATCGGCAGCATTTGCCCACATGAACGCGCCACGATTCTAAAACGCTGCCCCAATGGGCGTACTCTTATCCTGTACAACACGTCCAAAGGCGGCGAAACGAAAAATGGATACGTATTGTATCCCGGAAAATAGTGGAGGAGCTTTATGCGTGACGCAGTGAAAAACCTATTTTCGGACAAGTCCTTTTGGGCGGCTGTTATCTCTCTTGTCACATCCATTTTGATTGCTTTTAACGTGCCGCAGGGCAGTATTGAACAAATCACCGCCATTATCACGGCAGCCAGCACATTTATTGCTTATATTGTTTCCAATGGTATCCAATCCGCGGCGTATATCAAGGCCGACGCCCAAATCAAGACCGCACAGATTTCCAAAGGTATCCAGGAGAAGGAGGATGGCACATGCACAAATATCTATTAAAAAAAGACCAAGCCGATGCGCGTGACTTTCGTTTTTCTTCAGTCGCACCTAAAACAGTCCTGCACGACACCGATTACACTGCAAAATTTCCCGCCGTATGGGATCAAGGGCAACTCGGCAGCTGTCAGAGCCACGCCATCGACGCCATCGATATGTATATCAAAGGTTACGCGTTCACACCATCGCATTTGTTTGAATATTACAACGTGCGTGCACTGGAGGACACCGTCGATCAGGATGCAGGCGGCAATCTGCGTGATACCTGTGCAGCCTTGGCCAAAAACGGTGTATGTGATGCGGCAATCTGGCCATATGACATTACGCAATATGCCGCAAAACCCCCGCAAGCCGCGTATGACAATGCCAACCTTGACAACGACAAAATCTACACGTATTACCGCGTATCGGACATTGACCAGATCAGGCAGGCATTGTCTGCCGGGCACACGCCGCTCATTGGCATCCGTGTGTACGAAAATTTCGAGGCACAGACCACACTTCAAACCGGCATCATTCCTGCGCCGCGCGGCGCGTTGCTAGGCGGTCACGCACTGGTAATCGTCGGACATCACGATGAGCCGTCTACCGGCTGCAAGGCACTGGACTTTCTATCCCACGTCATTATCAAAAAATCCAAAGGTTCTGTTAAAATCCGTAACAGTTGGGGCGCCGGTATCGGACTGAACGGCAGCGGATACTTTCAGGCAGATTATGAGGTGCTGGAAAAGCTGCTCATGGATATGTGGGTCATCATCTCGTAAAAAACTGCGAAATCTGTGTTTGTCAATAAAAAAGTGCGGCATCTGTCCACACAAAATCAAAACAAATAGGGCTTCGGAAGTATTGCACTTCCGGAGCTCTTTTGCTGTACAGGTATGCCCATATGCTGCATACAAAGGCTCTTATGGTGTGGATTCCCGCGGCTGTCAGCCGTTTCACAGCTTTTAGACCCTCGGCGCACATTGGAATCTTTATGACGATGTTGAAATGAATCTGGGCAAGCGTCTTGGTTTCTTCCACCATTTTATCCGCTTCCAGAGAGATGACTTCACGGTAGCAAGTTCGTCTTCGCGTACAACGGAGTTTCCCAGTGGTAAGACCTGTCAATGCCGGGTTGGAAACGATTTCAATTAAGCGCGCACGCCCGCTAATCGTATGATTTCTTGGTACTGATCTAACGTTCGCCGATCACACCTGAGAATTACTTTGCGCTACTTTCACAATTCCAATTTCGTACAAACATATAATTTGACGATGCATCTTGTTTGAAACCCGTACTCAAGAAATATCCAAACCTGCCGATATAATCAGGAAATCTCTGAACATATGTAGATTTCGCAAAGGACCGCTGTGATCCTTTACAACATCACAGCGGTCCTTTTTACAATCTGCACCTGTTACTTTGCGGTTATGTATCCAGCCCTTCACGCAGAGAAGCAGTAAAATCCGTCACACTCTGTACGGCTTCCTCCGGCGTCGCCGCTGCACCTACCAACCGCACGATAGCACTGCCGACGATAATACCGTCCGCATACTGTTTAAGCTCACGCGCCTGTTCTGGGCTGGAAATGCCAAAACCCAGAGCGGTCGGTGCGGCGGTATATTGGTTGATCAGCGAGAAAAACGCCTCAAAATCGGTCTTAAACGAGCTGCGCGTACCCGTCACGCCCAAAGAAGACACACAATACAAGAAGCCCTCGGCCTGTTCGGCAATTTTCTGAATGCGTGCGTGTGAAGTAGGTGCGACTAAAGAAATCAGTTTGATGCCGTACTCAGCAGCCTGCGCAGACACCTCACCCTTTTCCTCATAAGGCAGATCGGGAATGATAACCCCATCCACACCGGTCTCACGGCACCGCTTAAAGAATCGGTCTTTTCCATAGTTGAAAATACAGTTGATATACATCAAAAACACGAGGGGCACCTGCGTTTTTTCCCGCAGATGTTCCACCGCGCCGAACACGCCGTCGATCTTCAACCCGTTGGACAGCGCGCGGATATTGGCAGCCTGAATGACGGGTCCTTCCGCAACAGGATCAGAAAATGGTATGCCCAGTTCTACTAGATTTGCTCCAGCCTGCTCCATCGCCAATACCAATTCCTCGGTGGTCGCAATATCTGGATCGCCCGCTGTCACAAAAGTAATCAGCGCTTTTTTTCCTGCTTGTTTCTGTCTGGCAAACATCTCGCCAATACGGTCAGTCATGCAGCTGCACCCCCAAATAACGGGCAATGGCGGCAACATCCTTATCGCCGCGCCCGGAAATATTGATAACAATCACGGTATCTTTCGGCATGGTGGGCGCCAACTTGCGCGCATAAGCAATCGCATGGGCGCTCTCAATGGCCGGAATGATCCCTTCCAATTTGGAAAGATACAAAAAGGCATCGACCGCTTCTTTGTCGGTCGCACCAACGTATTCCGCGCGTCCCGTGTCGTGCAGCCACGCATGTTCCGGCCCGATGCCGGGATAATCCAACCCTGCCGAGATGGAGTAGACCGGTGCGATCTGCCCCTCTTCGTCTTGCAGAAAATAGGATTCCATGCCATGAAATACGCCAAGCGAGCCACGTTCAATGGTCGCGGCAGTACGCGGGGTGTCCACGCCTTCGCCTGCGGCTTCCACACCGATCAGCCGCACATCCTTGTCAGGGATGAACTCATAAAACGCGCCCATGGCGTTGCTTCCGCCGCCCACACAGGCCAAAACCGCATCCGGCAAGCGCCCAATCTTCTCGTTGCACTGTGCTTTAATCTCTTTGCCGATGATGCTCTGGAAATCCCGCACGATCATCGGATAGGGATGCGGTCCCATCACCGAACCCATTACATAAAAGGTATCATCCACCCGGGATGTCCAGTTGCGCAGCGCCTCGTTGACCGCGTCTTTCAGCGTCTTGGTACCGGAATCCACCGGATGAACCTTTGCACCCAGCATCTCCATACGGAATACGTTCAGCGCCTGCCGGTCGGTATCCTCACGACCCATGAAAATTTCGCATTCCAGCCCCATTAATGTAGCGACGGTTGCAGTCGCCACACCGTGCTGCCCCGCGCCGGTCTCGGCAATGACACGTTTCTTGCCCATTTTCTTGGCCATCAACACCTGCCCCAACACGTTATTGATTTTATGGGAACCGGTGTGGTTGAGGTCTTCCCGTTTCAAGAAAATCCGTGCGCCGCCAAGGTCCTCCGTCATGCGTTTGGCTTCATACAACAATGATGGACGCCCCGCGTAGTCCCGATAAAGCGCTTGCAGCTCCGTCTGGAATCCTTCATCCTTCTGAAAATCGGCATACGCCTTTTCCAGTTCTTCCAATGCATTCATCAACGTCTCGGGGACATACTGCCCGCCATGGACGCCATATCGCCCTTTTTGCGCCATTGCGCTCACCTTCGCTTTCTTTAATCGGCGGTCTGTTTCCGCCGCATATGATTTTCCCGCCTTTATTACCGGGCATTGCCTATTTGTTCAGTTTTCATCCAACTGTGCCTGCTGTCCGCGGGCAGCCCAGACAAACTGCGCCATTTTCGCGGCGTCTTTCAAGCCGCCGGTTTCTATCCCGCTGCTGACGTCCACCCCGTATGGTTGTGCTGTGCGCACCGCATCCGCCACATTGTCCGCAGACAAACCGCCCGCCACCAAAAAAGGCACGGGAATCTCGCATTCCCGAATAATATCCCAGTTGAATGAAGTGCCTGTGCCGCCGATAGCGTCCGGTGAAAAGGCATCCAGCAGCAATCGATCCGCACCGGTTGCGACGGCAGTTTGAATGTCTTCAGACGTGCGCACATGCGCCGCTTTCCAGATCTCGTAGCCCGACGGCAGCATCATGCGTAGGGTCTTAATATATTCAGCGTCTTCTTCGCCATGCAGCTGCACAATATCCATGCCGGACCATTCCGCAATAGCGGCTGTCTCCGCCGCAGAAAAGCCGGCAAATACGCCCACTGCCCGAACCGGTGGTTTTAAGGATTTCCGCAGTGCCCGCGCCAGCTCCGGCGTTACTTTCCGCTTGCCGGGAGCAAAAACAAATCCGGCAAAATCCGGCCTGAGATGGTTGACTGCGATAATGTCTTCCACGCGGCGTAAACCGCAAAGCTTTACTTTAATCATGTACAAACGCCCGCAACTCCCGTAGTTTTTCCTCAATATTGGAGGCACGCATCAATGTTTCGCCAATGAGCACCGCGTCTGCCCCCAAATCGGCCGCCCGTTCCATATCCGCCGATGTGGTGATACCGCTCTCGGAAACAAACACGACGTCGCTTGGAAAAAGATGACGGAACTTCGCCGACACAGACAAATCCACATCAAATGTGGCCAAATTTCGGTTGTTCACTCCCACCACGCGCGCACCCACGCGCAACGCGTCGAGTGCCTGCCGCTCACTGCGCACCTCCACAAGGCATTGCATCCCGAGCATTTCCGCCACTGCCATCAACTTTTTCAACTCAAACACATTCAGAACCGAAGCGATGAGCAGCACCGCATCCGCGCCCAGTACACACGCCTCGCACAGCTGCCATTCGTCAAAAATGAAATCTTTTCGCAAAACCGGCAGCTCCACAGCGTCACGCACCTGTTTTAAGATTTCCCCGCTGCCCTGAAAATATGTTTCTTCTGTGAGAACAGAAATTGCGTCTGCTCCGGCATGTGCATAGGCGCGGGCAATCTCCACCGGACGGAAATCCGGCTGAATAACCCCCTTGGACGGCGACGCTTTTTTTACCTCTGCAATCACTGATAAACCCGGTTTTTTCAGTGCGGCGGCAAAATCGACCGGAACACGTTTTTCCCGCGCGGCAAATGCCCGTTCTGAGAGGATGCGTAACGGAATACGTGCCTTTAAAGCGTCAACCTGTTTTCTGCGGTTGGCCATGATCGTATCCAAAATCGTTTCACTGCTCATGCGGTTCGACTCCTTTTATTTGATGACAATGGGGCAGGCTGCACGGAATGGATGGTCTTTGTACGGTATCTATTCAATAAAAAAGCTCTTAGGAAATACTGTTGGAAACGCGCACCAGTTCCTCAAGTTTATCAGCGGCTTTGCCGGAATCGATCATTCCACGGGCAATGTCCACGCTGGCTTTGAGACTATCGGCTTTGCCCGCAATATACAGCGCGGCGGCGCTGTTGAGCAGCACCATATCGCGCTTTGGTCCGGTGCCGCCTGCCAGAATATCCCGCGCAATCTGCGCATTTTCTGTTGCGTCCCCTCCCCGCAGATCATCCATCGTACACGATGCAAGCCCGAAATCTTCCGGTGTAAGCAGATAATTGCTTACGCGTTGGTCAATCAATTCACTTACCTGCGTCTGCCCGCATAAAGAAACCTCATCCAATCCATCCAAACCATAAACCACCATGGCGCGGCGCACGCCTAAATTGGAAAGCACCTGTGCCAAAGGCTGACACAGCGCCGCATCGTAAACGCCAAGCAATTGCAGGTTGGCATGGGCCGGATTGGAAAGCGGGCCGAGAATGTTGAAAATGGTGCGGATACCCAGTTCGCGGCGCGGCACGGCGGCATATTTCATGGAACTGTGGAACACTTGTGCGAACATGAAGCAGATGCCCGTGGTACGCAGTACCCCTGCCGCCTGTGACGGTGTCAGGTCCAGTTTAACGCCCAACGCTTCCAGCACATCGGCACTGCCGCATTTGCTGGAAACCGAGCGGTTGCCGTGCTTGGCGACCTGCACCCCTGCGGCGGCAGCCACCAGAGAACTGACAGTGGACACATTGAACGTAAAGGCGCAGTCGCCGCCAGTCCCCACGATATCCAAAACGTCGCCTTCGGTCTGCACCAGAGGAGCCTTGTCGCGCATCACCTGCGCACTGGCGGTGATTTCCCCGATGCTCTCCCCTTTCAGCCGGAGCGCCGCAATATACGCGCCAATCTGTGAAAGAGTGGCATTCCCGCTCATGATCTCATCCATGGCCCCTTTGGCTTGCTCTGGGGAAAGTTCTTTTCCCTCCACCACCTGCGCAATAGCTTCCTTTATCATTCTGTCCACACCTCACATTTGTATTGCATAAAAATTCCGCAGCATGTCGACGCCGCGTTCAGTCATAAAGGATTCCGGATGGAATTGCAAACCGAAAACAGGAAGTTCCCGATGCATAAATGCCATAATCTCGCCTTCCGGCTCGGTAGCCGTTACTTGCAGGCAGGACGGTAACGTATCTTTTTGCACCACCAGCGAATGATATCGCATGGCGTTCACCGTTTGGGGCAGCCCTTTAAAAAGCGGGCAGTCTGTGTCGAGCGTAACGGTGCTGGTTTTGCCGTGCATCAGCTGCGGCGCATGGACGACTGTGCCGCCAAACGCTTCCCCAATGGCTTGGTGCCCCAAGCAAACCCCAAGGATGGGCAGTTCCCCTTTGAGTGTGTGGATTGCTTCGATGCAGATACCTGCGTCTTTGGGGAACCCCGGTCCCGGGGAAAGCACCAGATGAGACGGATGCAATGCGCGCACGCCGTCCACGGTAATACGGTCGCTGCGCACCACGCGCACATCCGGTGTAATCGTCCCGAACACTTGATATAAATTATAAGAGAAACTGTCATAATTATCAAGAATCAGAATCATTGAATCTCACCCGCCTTTTCCGCCGCAAGCAGCACCGCTTTGGCCTTGTTCAGGCTTTCCTGATATTCCGTGGCGGGTACGCTGTCCGCCACAATCCCCGCACCGGACTGCACATAGGTCACGCCATCCTTGGCAATGGCGGTACGAATGGCAATGCAGGTATCCATGTTGCCGTCAAAACCCACATAGCCTACCGCGCCGCCGTAAAGCCCGCGCCGCCGGTTTTCATATTTGTCAATCAATTCCATAGCCTTCACTTTCGGTGCACCGGAAAGCGTGCCCGCCGGCAGAATAGAGCGCAGTGCCTCAAATGCATCGAGGTCATCCCGCAGTTTGCCGGACACCAGCGAAGTGATGTGCATGATCTGCGAATACCGCATGACCTTGGCATGTTCCACCACCTTGACACTGCCGAAGCTGCTGACCCGCCCGATGTCGTTGCGCCCCAGATCGACCAACATGTTGTGCTCGGAAAGTTCCTTAGCATCCTCAAGCAATTCTTTTTCCAATGCCAAATCTTCCGCCTGCGTCTTGCCGCGCGGACGTGAACCGGCAATGGGGCAGTTTTCCAGCAGACCATTTTCCAGGCGTACCAGCGTCTCGGGCGAGGCACCCGCAACTTCCACATCCCCCAATTTCAAATAATACAGATAGGGCGAGGGGTTGTTCACACGCAGCACCCGATAAAGGTCAAACAGACCGCCTTCGATTTTGGCGGAAAAGCGCTGGGAAAGCACCACTTGAAAGATGTCGCCGTCACGAATATGCACTTTTCCTTTTTCCACCATCTCCATGAAAGCCTCTTGGGTCATGTTGCTTTCCCACTGCGGTTTTGCGCGCTGCGGCTTGGAGGCAACAGGGGCGGCCTGCTCGCGCAAACGCCGGTGGATAGCTTCCAACTCTTTGACTGCTTTCTCATAATTGGCTTTAAAATCGCCCTGTGTGTCGGCATTGACAATGAGAATGATCTTCTGCTTCACATTGTCGTAGGCAATCAGTTTTTCCGCCACCATCAGGCTGCAATCGGGGCAGTGTGTATCGTCGGGGTTATTGTCCGGCAAATCTTCCGCATACCGCACCATGTCATAAGCAAAATAGCCAACAGCGCCGCCTGTAAAGCGCGGCATCCCTGGCAGTACCGGTGCTTTGAACGGTGCCAGTTTGTCGCGGATACACGCGTACGGGTCGCCGTCCAGTGTTTCGGATGTGCCGTCCGCAGAAACGAATTTGGTTTTACCTTTTTCTACTGTGACGGTCAGAATCGGGTCAAATCCCAGGAACGAATAGCGCCCCCATTTTTCGCCGCCGTCCGCGCTCTCCAACAAAAAGCAATGACTGTTCTTTGCCGCCAGCCGGTACAGCAGACGCACCGGTGTTTCCATATCCGCATAGATTTCCATGGAGAGCGGGATGCGCCCATATTGCTCCGCCAGTTTTGCGGCTTCCTCATAGGATGGTGTTACCATGTCTTCACTCCTCTCACCTTTCTTCCGGTGGGGAGTGTTGGCTCCAGCCGCGCGGATAAGGCCCATTCACTTGTTGTGTTGAAACGTTCGGACAAACAAAAACGCCCGCCCCTGTTCTTCACAAGGACGAGCGTAAAACTCGCGATACCACCTTGGTTCGCACTGCCAAAACAGTGCGCACTCATGCGGAATGCCAACACATTCCCCGCCTGATAACGCCGGCGCTGCGTCGGAAGCTACTTGGCAATCGCCTTTCACTCCGCCCTCCGGGGCCCATTTGCCATGCCGTTGCATACCGGGCTCTCAGCGCCCCCCGGCTCTCTGGAATGCCGCACATGGTTTGACTTCCCCGTCTTCGGTTTAGCTGTTTTTACCTTACCATGGTTAAAGCGGTTTGTCAAGCGATTTTTTCACGCCGTCGGTTTCAACCTTCTGGATTGGCACACATCTTTGCTGTTCCGTCTGCTCCCGTGTGAGATGCACCTGTTGGACAGGCACCGCGAGCGGTACATGGTGCTTTTCAAGCAATTGCAGGATGTTCAACAGAATGTCCTCGCGGATGCTCAAAAAAGTCTCCCATTTGGTTGTTCGAGTATAATAAATAACCGAAAACAGCACGCCTGCACCGGTTAAATCGTCAAAAGAGACGGTGGCCGTTTCTGGGTGCACGCTTTTATGCGTTTTGACGGTATGAAGCACCGCATTTTTGACAATCCGAAGCGCGGCCGGCGGCGTCTGTGCGTCCAATTCCAGTTTGAGAACCACGCGGCGCTTGCCCATGCGGCTCCAGTTGGTAATTGCGGAATCGACCACTTTCGCGTTGGGTATCGTGACCAGCGCTTGTGTAAAAGTCCTGATTTTCACACTGCGGAACGTGATGTCTTCCACCGTTCCCTCGATGGAAGCGGCCTCGATCCAGTCGCCGATTTTAAACGGCTTGTCAAGCAGAATGATGATTCCGCCAAACAGGCTGGCAAGCATATCCTTGGCGGCAAGGGAAAGCGCCAATCCACCCAGTCCAAGCCCGGCAAGCAGCCCACTGATACTGAAATTCCACTCCTGCGCGACAATCAGCGCCGCCAGCGCAATAATAACGAACCGCAGGGCTTTCGAAAAAATTGGCAGCACCGCTTTATTGCTCTGCACATCCATCCGCTTCACAACAGCGGACAGTTGCAGATAGGGCACGGACGCCAAATTGTAAAAAATCCACGCCGCCAAAATAATCATGCATGACCGATACAGTTTGGTGAAGAAAGCCAGCAGCGCGGTATGCGCCTCAAAACCGGGAAACAGCAGCAGAGCGGCATAGATGCCCGTTACCAGAAAAAAAACATGCAGTGGATGTACGCAGGCGGGTACCACCGTCTGCCCCCAGCCAATACCGGCGGCCGTCAGCTTGCGGCCAAGCGCTGCCCAGATGTGTGCCACGATCCATCCACCAATTAGAATCGCCAAAAAAACAAGTGGTGAAGCCAGATAGCGCACGGCGCCGATTTGCAGCAAACCCTTGCCGAATATCTCCAGACTCTCCCAAATGTTCATTCTGTATTCCTCCGTTTTCACATGCCGGCCGACGCCGGCACGCCTTGCAATTTAAAGGGCAAACCGTTACAATAGATGCAGATCGAAAAAGGAGAATCCGCCATGAAATCCATCCCGACCATGGACCCTGAGCAGCATACACAGCGCAAAGAGGAATTTGTTTCTCTTTTGCGCGATACCAATCGGGCAGGCATGGAAGACCTGCTCACATGGCTTGAAACCGGAACGGATTTTTATAGCGCGCCTGCCAGCACGCAGTTCCATGGCGCGTTTGAAGGCGGTCTGCTTGTTCACAGCCTGTCTGTTTACAAATATCTGCGAAATTTCACCAAAGCACTTGCGGATATAAACGAGGATTCTTTAATCATCATGGGGCTTTTACATGACCTTTGCAAAGTCAACTTCTTCACCAAGACTGTGCGTAACATCAAGATTCCCGGTGAACGGCGCTGGGAGGAACAGGAAAGCTACGCCATTGACGACCAGCTCCCCATGGGGCATGGAGAAAAATCTGTTTATCTTGCCATGAAATACATACCACTCACCGATGAAGAAGCGCTTGCCATCCGTTGGCATATGGGCGGCTTTGACGACGCAGCGCGTGCTTATGCGGGTGGAAAAGCGCAAAGTACTGCGTTTCATGCGCATCCCGTTGCGGCGGCACTCAACATCGCGGACATGTATGTCACCCATATTCTCGGGCAGTAAAGGACGTATGCGCGCCTTAAAGGAGCGTGACGCGCAGCTGCCCACGCCAGGATTCCATTGGTGCAAGCGGTTGAATCCCTTGTGTATCAAGGGTCAGGCAGGCGCTGCCGCTCGTCACGGCATCCTTGGGCTGCTGAAACGCAAACCCTTTCCAGCTCAATTCCATACCGCGACCGGTCCTGCGGCTGAAAAGACGCACCGTATCGGCATTGTTTTCGTCTGATTGAGTTTGCAGGCTGTAGTCCGCGGCTTCTTCCCAATCGAATAACGGACAGTGTGGATGCAAATCCAATCCCAGATAAAATGGCAGTGCCGTATCTGCACCAATATTGTTCACCGTGCATTCCACCCGCAGCGCGGCACCCTCCAACGTATAAACGAGCATCACTTGGAACGACGGTGAGAACACCGCTTTTGTCTCCGCATTGGAGGAAAACGCCAGATGCAGGCTGTCTCTTTGCTGTATCAGCGTACGGGCTGTTGCCTGCCCGGTCAACAATCGGGCGCTCGCTTCCCTGTCTGCAAACGGGAAGCAGGCCGAAAGACCGCTTTTTAAGAGATATGTTCCATCGAACAGGTCGTGCAAAGCCGTAACAACGGCATATTCAGCATCCACAACGGCAATTGCGCCGTCTGACATCAATTCCATTTAAAAATTCTTCCTTTCATTGCTTTTTCATTTACTCCTGCGGCACGGCTGTCTGCGCATGCGGACGCCTTTCCTCCACAGAACAGAAAAACGTGTGCAGCGGTGCCAGTTCCCGAAAACCGTTTGACAATAAGGGGACAAGTTTGGCAGAATACAGTATATCGAAATCAGTCGACATACAGTCAAAACTGATGCTTCTGCGGTCAAGCCATTCTTTCAGTTCCGGCGGCTGGTCGGGAAACCGGCTGCGCTTGTAAAAGTCCCCATTCATTGCAAATTCCTTCTGCCGCCGGAAACACGCGGAGGCTTGCACAAACAGCGGCTCCTGCCGCAGAATCATTTGCCGCATAGCATCCATAGCGGCAGGCGTGGCCTGATAGTACCCGTACCCATAGGCCAAACCGTCCGGCCCAAAACTGAAATAATAACCGGGCTGTCCTTCCCAGCAACGTTTATTGCGCATGAACGTAATCCACATTTCCTCACGGAACAAAAAGCCGTCTTTGGCAAAACGAACATCGCGGAAAATTCGCGAGATCGTCCGCCCTACTTTTGGCTCGACCGTAAATACCGGGTCAATATCCAGCATGACCGGCGTCAGCGCTTCCACCAATGCGCGCAGCGGCTGCAAAACCAGTGCATTATATTGATTGCGATGCGCTTCAAACCACGACTTACTGTTTTGCAGGCGGTTCTCCATTAAAAAAGACAGCGCTTGCGCGGAAAATCCATCAAATATCATTTTTTCACCCCGCAATCCATTTAGAAGGTGTTGGTGTCATATTATAGCACGAACCTGTCCCAGATGCTACCCAGACCACAGCGGCAATTCCTAAACAGCGGACAGTTATAGAGTGGGCCCCCGCTTCGCACATGCGTGGGCGCCCAACAGAAACAGGTGGACAGCATGAACATTGCCTTTTTTATCACGCCTAAAAGCAACGTCGTCTTTGAGACCATAACCGCTACCATGCGTCAAGTCATCGAACGGATGGATTACCATCGGTACACCGCCATCCCGATTCTGGATGGACAGGGGCGCTATGTTGGTACGATGACTGAAGGCGATCTGCTGCGTAAACTTAAAAACACCCCGGGTCTGGATATCCGCGAAACCAGCAGAATCCCTGTGACGGATATCCCCATGCGCGTGCAGAATAAACCCGTGCATATCAACTGTGACATGGAGGATTTAGTCAAGACGGTGACTAATCAGAATTTTGTACCCGTACTGGACGATGAGAACAGCTTCATTGGCATCATTAAGCGCAGCGATATCTTACAGTATTGTTTTGACGTACTCATGCCAAAAAAGGATTCCATACCACCGGAAAAATCGCTACATCTATCTGGCAAGGTTGACGGCGTCCGGCAACATCCGGTATAATTAAAACAACAAAAGGGACAGGCGGTGGAATCGTGTCCAATGTGAATCTTTATACATTGCAAATGCAAAGCAGACTGTTCGCGGCGCTGGACGTCAGCATGACAACTAAAAAGCGGGACAGCAATCAAGGCACAGTTCAAGCCGGTGCCTTGGATTTTTCCAGCCTGCTTAACGCCTGTTTGGCCTCAAGTGGGACAAGCACAGTACCACTTGTTTCCGCCTCCTCATCAGCGGTGGGGGCAGCTGCCTCCACATCCGCTGCCCCATCCAATGCGGGCAATATGCAGATATCGGCAAATGGAGTGCAGTTCATCGCCAACCATGAAGGTTACGCGGCCAACGCCTATCGCGGCGCAGACACGCAAAACCAAACCATTGGCTATGGGCATGTCCTTATGCCGGGCGAGAGCTATGCCAATTTAACGCAGCCGCAGGCGCTCTCCCTGCTTAAAAGCGACCTTTCCACCTACGAGAACGCCGTCAATCATACATTTGCCGGAACCAAACTCACGCAGAACCAGTTTGATGCGCTGGTCAGCTTTTCTTATAATTTGGGCGCAAATATCTGGAGCAAAGCGCCGCAGCTTACCAGCGATATTAAAAACGGCGCGTCCCCCGACGTGCTGCGGGCGGATTTCGAGCGCATCAGTTATTGCAATGGCAGGCAGTTGCAGGGGCTTGTCACCCGACGGCTAGATGAATTCCACCTATTTGAAGAACAAAATGCATAGGACGGCGCGGAGACTTTTTTCATCCGTTGTCCACTTCCGATAACCGTATATTTCGGGTTCGCTCTGTGCGAACCTTCCCTCTATAACGGCGTAGATGCCCGACATCCCGAAACGGATGCTGCACATCTGCGCTTGCTTTTTTATGCCTTGCATAAAATCGGAAAAACCTGTGCTATGCATCGCCAGACATTCCGCTCCTCTCAGCACGCATCGTATTTTCCATCTGAAAAACGGCAGCCGCTAAAGAAAACGGTTGCCGTTTTGGTTTTTATAATGTATGTTCTTTTTCCTTGTCCGGACAAAAATAGCCGTCAAATACAAATCCCTGTTTGCTACATAAAATAATCATATACCATCAAGGCCAGTGTAAACTGCTGTTTGGCAAACCAGTCTGAGAAGTCCAGCGCGCATAACTGGCTGATTTTATCTATTCGGTTCTTCATTGTATGCCGGTGAATAAACAGCTTTTCGGCTGTCTCGGTGATTTTGCAGTCATTGGCTAAAAAAGCACGCAGTGTCTTGAGATATGTGCTTTTGTGGAAATGGTCGTGAGAGATCACTGGTTTCAAAATATCGTAAGCGAATGAGAGCGCGTTGTTTTTCTGATGGAACGCATCAAACCATTCGAAAAATCGGATATTATCCACATGACAGACACCTTTTTTTACGCCGATGGCCTGAAGCGCTCGATTAGCTTGAAGTGCCTGCTCAAACGCACGTTCCATGCGGTCAGGTTCCCATAAAGTTGAGGCGCCCAGCAACACGTTCACATGTAGTTCACGCGAAATCTGCGTCAAAAGATCTGTAAGATCCAAAAAGACATCCTGCCGACAGCAATCTTTTTTGAGGCATACCATATAAAGCGCCTTTTCTCCCGTACTCTCCAGTCGAGTCCAATCCCCGCAGGACGCAAAATATGTCCGCAGACGTTCCAGACTCTCCGTAAAACCTGCCAGAGCAGAGTTGGCAGACGAAACGGACAGCAGAAAGAGTAATGTTGTTTCAGTCTGCCTATCCCATGCATTGGGTGCAAAAGTATCTGCCAACATTTTTGCACGATCTTTTAAAAACACGGTGTCCACATCGGAGCGCGAACCGCCCTCAAACCCGATAGAAGCAAGCAGTGTGCGCATGATATGGGAAAACGTATCCTTTGCCGGAATCTCAATAACCGGCAGATTATAATACGCCGCGTCTTTGATGATATAGGCTGGAACCGCAGATAAATAGTATCCGACTTGGATGACCAACCCAGAGATTCCGCGGTTTTTCAGCTGCATGACCAAGTCCCTGTACCGTGCCTCATCCGCCAGCCCGAAGCCTGTGGTCACCAATAGCTCACCGCTTTGCAGCGAATCCGGTGCGTCCAAGATTTCCATGACGTTGACCCATAGAACCGGATGATCCAATCCTTTTTCGCCAGCCAGCAATTTGGCTCCCTCGATCACTTTTCGATCCAGCAGATCCCGCACCAACACATACATGATGTTTCCTCACACCATCTGGTAGGACTTCTGGCGTGCCGCCCTATTCAAAAACACATCGGTCAGTCCCAGGGCATCTACCCGTTCCCGAATCTGCTGCACATCCGTGGTATACGAGCCGCGTTCTTTCATCCGCTCAAACAACACCGAGCCCGAGAACGTGTATTTCAATCCCATTCCCCGCTCGGTCTGCATCTGTCGACGGACAAAGGAAATCGCATCACCGATGGCAAGCGAGTCAGGCAGTGTCACACATCCCTCCCCATTTGCGTAACACACGGCGTTATAACCAGCCAGCACCCCCGTCACGATGGCCTCCGTATGGCCAACCAGCAGTCCAGCCTTTTCACCGGCACAGAACAGATTTTCGACACCCCTCACTTTTAAGGTGTCGTCACGCGGTGCCATAGCAAAATAGCGCATGGAGTTGCCATTGCCGCCTGCATAGGGGTCCTCATACCGTGCGTTCTCAAATCCCGGCACCTTATGCAGACGCGCAAGATCAAAATAGGGGGACATCAGTTTGGCGTGGCCGGTGTCCAACAGAATAATATTCTGCTTGAATGCCTTGAGCGCGTACTGCTGACACGCTTTCACACTCAAATGGTCCTCTATCAGCTCCGGAGGAAGCGGGATGACAGCCACGCCTTTTTCGTCCAGTTCCCGCACGATCTCCGGTGCCAGCGATTCTTTATAAAGCTTGCAGGAACCGCTCATCGCACCGATACTGCCATCCGCCTTTTTGCCCATCATCTCTTGAACGCCGGCAAGCCCTGCCAGACTCACACGCCCGCCAAAACTCGGGCAGCGCAGGATGCACATGGCGCAGCCGTTGCCGTATTTGGTGCAGTTGTTCATTGGGCCGGCCGTACCAGTGGTATCCAAAAACACATCGCCGGAAAACATTCTGCCTTTGGCATCGGTCACACTGTGCAGCACCCCATCGGAAACATCAGCTCTCAATACACGGGATTGAAATACCAGTTTAACACCGGTTTCACGCAAAAATTTTTCTACAGCGCCCGGCACCTTTCCAATGTCATACAAATCGGCATGTTCATGTCCCGGAAACGTGATGTTCTTGTGGCGGGCATTGGCGTCAATCAGCTCAAACAGCGCGCCGCCGCCCATCGCGATGCATTCTTCCGTAGCCGTAAAGCGGCCGTTGTTGCGCATAATGCCGCCCACCAGACCGGTCCCCAACAGCATGTCCGTGCGTTCCAGCAGTGTGACCTCTGCACCGGCCTTTTGGGCGGAAACAGCCGCGGCACAACCCGCCCAACCGCCACCAATAACGACAACCTTTTTACAATCTTCCATCCATGGACTCCCTTCTCTTTTAACGGCGCGCCCCAAACAGGCGATACGGTGCTCCGACATCCGATGATTAAACAAATCATAGAACAGCGTTATAGATTTGTCAACTCAAATCGATGTCTTTTTTAAAAAGCAGCAGGTTTTTTCACGTCTTTCTATCCTCATAAGCATAAGCAAGTGCTTGATTTTTGTATTGTTCCCTATTTCAAAATATACATGGACATATTGTCCATGTATCACGGGCAAAGTCGTACAGTCCGCAAATTGTTTTGCCAATCTAAAAACGTATAATAAAAGTATCGGGTTTTTCATGATCGTAACAAAAACGGTGCAGCTTCACACGGTTGTGCTACAAAAGGAGGCTCTTTTATGCATTTCAATATTTTAATCACCGAGCCGATTGATGCGGCGGGTGTCTCTTATCTCACCAGCCGTGGCTATGCAATCAAATGGGGCTCCGGCATCTCCGAGGCTGTGGTCGCAAAAGAGATTCAAGGATGCGACGCCATTTTGACACGCAATGCCGTCATCACTGAAAAAATCATGCGCGCTTCCAAATCGCTCAAAGTCATTGCAATGCATGGTGTTGGCGTAGACAATATCGACGTCGAAGCCGCGACTCGGCTGGGCATTCAGGTGACCAATGCCGCCGGTTCCAACGCCATTTCTGTTGCCGAATATACCATCGGCCTTCTTCTCGATTTGTCACGAAACATTTGCATCTATGATACACAGCTCAAGCAGGGAAATTGGAGTGTTCGCAACCACATTGGCGCCGATCTTTCAGGCAAAAATCTCGGCATCATCGGGATGGGTGCAATCGGTTCTCTGGTCGCGCAAAAGGCATTTGCAGGTTTTGGCATGCGCGTCCTCGGATACAGCCGCCGCAGCCGACCGGATACCGCATATGCGCAAATAACCACCGATCTGGAGACGGTCGTGCGGCAGGCCGATTTTCTCACCCTGCATGTTCCGGCAGTCCCCGCCACACGCGGCATGATTGACGCGCACATCCTGTCCATGATGAAACCGGGGGCCTTTCTGATCAACACGGCACGGGGCGAAGTTGTTGATGAACACGCACTGATACAGGCATTGGAAGAAAAGAAACTGGCCGGTGCGGCTGTGGATGTGTTCCAAGGAGAAATTCCTCCATTGGATCACCCGCTGATCCAGATGCCAAATGTCATTGCAACACCACACACAGCCGCGTTCACGGCAGAATCCATTGCACGCATGGCGCAATATGCCGCTGTAGGCGTAGATGAGGTATTAAGTGGCAAGCCGATTTCACATCCAGTCAATCACCCTAAAAAGACTGCTGATGCGTCCGCTGTCATGCGGGATGATGCACACCTGGTTTACGCTTGTGTGCAGACACATTGATTGCAGCTTGTCAGTGAAACCGTTTATCACCTGCAACATACCGGTCTCCTCTTTTTGCAAACCGGCGGCTATTTCCCGCGGTTTTGGAAACAGAGGAGATTTCGTTTTATGAGGCAGATTTTTGGTGCAAATTGCAGCTTTTAAAAATAGGAAACAGCCTTTTCTGCATTTCCGCTTCTCTTGACAAAAAACAGCCTCTTTTGTATGATGCAAAAAGGAAGTGTGTTTATGCACATCGACTATCGCCTCCAAGGAAGTGAAATCATTGAAGAAAAATCATTTGACAGCATCCACACATAAATGGAGCATTCTTTTTCTAACGGTCATGTGCCCATTCATGGGCACATTGGACAGCAATATTGTCAATGTTGCGCTGCCGGTCATGTCCGACAAGCTACAAGTATCCTCCAGCATGGTGGCATGGGTGGCCAGTATCTACATGATCGTCCTCACAGCAGGCATCCTGCCGTTTGGCCGTCTGGGTGACCTGAAAGGTCAAACACGTGTTTTTCAATTCGGCATGTTGGTTTTTACGTTTGGTTCTATTTTTTGCAGTCTTTCTCCCAGCTTTGGATGGCTGCTGGCGGCGCGGACGATACAGGCACTCGGAGCAGCCGCGACCATGTCCAACAGCCAAGGCATCATCTCCCGCACGTTCCCCAAAGAAGAACGAGGGCGGGCTTTGGGTATCAACGGAGCCTTTGTCGCACTGGGAACACTGGCCGGTCCGGCACTGGGGGGATTGATTATTTCCATTGCGGGCTGGCAATACATGTTTTGGCTCAACGTTCCAATCGGATTGGCTGTATTTATCGCAGGCTTTTTTGTTTTTCCCAGAGAATCCCGGCATACCACCGGCAAACTGGATTGGGCAGGCAGCGCTTTATTTGCCTGTACGATGGTTTCGCTTTTTTTCGCTCTCCAGCACGGACAAGCCATGGGTTTTACGCACCCAATGATTCTATCCTGCTTTGCTGCCGCGGTCGCTTCTTTCGTGGCGTTTGTATGGCTTCAGTTACACAAATCAGAACCATTACTGCACCTTGAAATTTTTCGCAACAAATGGTTTTCCATCAGCGTTTTCTGTGCATTCACATCTTATGTGGCAATATCCAGCTACAGCATCGTCTTTCCATTCTATCTACAGGATGTCCTGCAAAAAAGCGCCGGGATTGCAGGACTTTATATGACGATTTTCCCCTTGATTGTCGTACTCGTCTCTCCTCTCAGCGGCTACATTTCGGATAAGATCGGCAGCGAAATCATGACGCTGCTCGGCTTATTGCTCACCAGCGCAGGTCTGTTCTGCATGTCTGCTATGACGGAACGAACCGCCCTCGCGCCTTTGGCCGCTTTTGTGGGATTGATGGCAATGGGCAATGGGTTATTCCAGTCACCGAACAACGCACTCGTGATGTCCACCGTACCACAAAACCAATTGGGAATCGGTGGCAGTGTCAACGCACTGGTGCGGTGCATCGGACAAACAGCGGGGATCGCCATGGCCACTTCCCTGCTCTACGGCGGCATGAGTATCCGCATCGGCAGACATGTCACCAACTATGTGTCCGGACAAAACGATGCTTTTCTATTCGGTATGCGTCTTGCATATATCACTGCCGCCTGTGTGTGCCTGCTCGGTGCGTTCATGACAGCGGCCCGCCTGCACAAACGCCATACCAACCGACAGCAGACAGAAGCACACGGCATGTAAAAGCCATCTGCTACTCAATTTTGGCGCCGTCAAGACTTCGTTTGGAGGGATATTATAGAGAATGCCGATTGGGGCCAGTATCATAGGATGACTAATTGAACGGGAGTCAGATAGAGGAACCGCTGCTATGACATGTGCCATGGCAGCGGTTTTCCTTAGGTTCAACAGGAAACAGAGGAACTATATATGGCGTTCAATCAGCCGGAATTATATTTGACAAACAACAGACGGATAATGTGCTGAAAAGCTATGAACTGACAAGAAGGCAAGAATAGTCAAAAACAAGGCGAGATATCATGCTATAATACAAATCGCACGGGGGTGAAATCGGTGACGCACAGTAAGGAAGTTCAAGCAGCAATAAACTACATTGAAATGAATTTGTGTAAAGAATTGTCGTTGGATAAAATTTCCGACTTTGTTGGTTTTTCAAAGTTCTATTTTCACAGAGCATTTCAAAGTGAAGTTGGAATTCCAATATATGATTACATAAGAAAACGCAGGCTTGCAACTGCGGCGTCTGTCCTGTTAACTACCAACATTTCCATCCTTGATATCGCTATAAGTTTCCATTTCGAATCACAAGAGGCTTTTACAAGAGCTTTCAAGAGCATTTATAAATTGCCGCCAGGTAGATATAGAACAGCAATTAAAAATTTGGTTAAGGGGGATACCGATATGAATTGTAACATGGAGATCAAAAATTGGATTGTGACGGGAACTGCTCCCGAGAAATACCAAGCCAGCCTTGATAATAAAATCTATCATGTGGGTACAAAATCTGCCACCATTAAATCTATTGCCGACGAATTTAAAGTTGGCGAATATGCAACGATCATGCAACAATTTAGTGCAAAGAATTTCTTGGGTAAGAGAGTGCGCTTTTCCGGTTTTGTCAAAACTCATGGTGTCATTGGGTGGTGTGGATTATGGATGCGGATAGACAGTGCTACAAGCGTTACCTTAAAACTGGATAACATGCAAAATCGGCCAATTGTCGGAACAACGGAATGGAACCATTACTCATGCGTATTGGATACGCCTGAACATTCGGGAATTTGCAATATTGGCGTTCTAATATACGGGAAAGGTCAAGTATGGTTGGATAATGCCAGCTATCAAGAAGTGGGTGTTGATACACCAACCACTGAAT